>JACCTK010000021.1 GCA_013812465.1 Actinomycetota bacterium | reverse complement strand
GCGCGGGCACGCGCCGTGCGGCGAGTTGAACGAGAAGATGCGCGGCTGCAGCTCGGGCAGCGACACGCCGTGCTCGGGGCACGCGAAGTTCTGGCTGTAGGTGCGCTCCTCAGCGCTGTCGATCAGGTCGACGGCGACGAGCCCCTCCGCGAGCTGCGCGGCCGTCTCGACGGACTGCGTCAGCCGCGTGCGCAGATCCTCCTTCAGCACCAGCCGGTCGACGACGACGTCGATCGAGTGCTTGAACTTCTTGTCGAGGGTCGGCGGGTCGTCGAGCGAGTGCTGCTCGCCGTCGACCTTGCCGCGCGTGAAGCCCTCGTTGCGCAGCTCCTCGAAGCGGTCGCGGAACTCGCCCTTGCGGTCGCGCACGATCGGCGCGTTGACCGTGAAGCGCACGCCCGGCGGCAGCGCGAGGATCTGCTCGACGATCGAGTCGATCGACTGCCCGCTGATGATGCGACCGCAGACCGGGCAGTGCGGGCGGCCGACGCGCGCGTAGAGCAGGCGCAGGTAGTCGTAGATCTCGGTGACGGTGCCGACCGTCGAGCGTGGGTTACGCGAGGTCGTCTTCTGGTCGATCGAGATCGCGGGTGAGAGCCCGTCGATCGAGTCCACGTCCGGCTTCTCCATCATCTGCAAGAACTGGCGCGCGTAGGCGGAGAGCGACTCGACGTAGCGACGCTGTCCCTCCGCGTAGATCGTGTCGAAGGCGAGCGACGACTTCCCCGAGCCGGAGAGCCCGGTCACGCACACGAGCGCGTTCCGCGGAATGCGGACGGTGACGTTCTTCAGGTTGTGCTCACGCCCGCCGTGAACGACGAGCTCGTCTGCCGGCGCCATAGACCTGCCATTCTACCCAGCCGAACAGACGTTCGATAGCATTGAAGGGCTGGAAGTGGGATCCTCACGGCGTCCACTCGCAAGGAGGTAGGAAATGGCAGACGCTGGTCTATTCGTTGGGTGGGGCGAGGTCGTTCGTGGGCGCGAGAGCGACGCCATCGAGCTCTTCAACGAGATCCTGGCCTACTACGGCCGCCTGCAGGAAGAGGGCACCATCGAGGGCTTCGAGCCCGTGTTCCTGGAGCCGCACGGCGGCGACTTGGGCGGGTTCATCCTCATCCGTGGGAACGTGGATAAGCTCGCCTCGCTGCGGGTGAGCGAGGAGTTCACGCAGCTTGCGATCCGAGCGACCCTGCACGTCGACGGCTTCGGCGTCGTGGGCGCGGATCTTGCCGAGAGACTCCAGCGCCAGATGGAGTACTACACCGAGCAGATCGGCGCAATCGCTTAACAATGCGCACGTACAAATGCGGCTTGCGCCTCCTTGGGTACGCCGCCTTGCCGCTCGCTGTCGCGAGCCTGACGGCGTGTGGAACCGACGTCGAGGTCGAGCTCGTCTGGGGCGGGCCTCTCGATCCGAACTCGGCAGGCATCGTCTCGACCGCTGGTTTTGCGTCGTTTCAGGGCAACGTCGACGAGCACTGGGAGCGCTCGGCGGCGATGGCGGCGGCCGAGTTCCTTCGTCTCGACGAGCGCACCGCCGTGAGGACGTCGATCGACGGCAAGGCCGCGGCGGAGGGCATTGGCCCCCAGACGGTGACGGTAACCCTCTACGGACTCGCCGACGACTCGATCCGCGCCGAGCGGTGGAGCCTCGCCTTCGAGCCGGACGGCGAGACGTACCGGCTCACGACCGCGCTTCGTGAACAGCGCTGCCAGCCGAATCGGGGGCACCAGGGCTTCTCCGCCGACGACTGCCTGTAACTCGTAGGGGCGAGGCTTGCCTCGCCCTGCATGCGCCGCCGACGAACGAGGGCGAGGCAAGCTTCGCCCCTACGGGCAATAGTGCGGTGGTGACGAGCCGAGATCCGGGTCGCCGGTACGCGACAGCGCTTGCCCTCTCCACGGCCGCCTTCGCGGCGGTCGCAGCGGCGGTGCTCTTCTGGGAGCGCGCGGACCGGCTCGACGTCCGCGCCGTGAACTGGGCGCAGAGAACGATTCCCGACGTTCTCGTCGAGGTCATGCAGGTCGTCACGTACGCGGGGAGCGCCGTGGTGCTCGGCCCGTTGGTGATCCTCGCCGGCTTGCTCTTGATCTGGCGCGGCCGGCCGGCAGCGGCGATCTTCGTCATCGCAGCCTTTGCGGCCAGCCAGTTCCTGAGCCAGCTGCTGAAAGCGCTTTTCCAGCGCGGCCGCCCGGAGCTCGAGGATCCGTTCGTGCAGCTGACCACCTACGCCTTCCCGAGCGGTCATTCGTTCGCTGCGACCGCGACCTATGGCTCACTTGCGCTCGTCCTCGCGTCCCGAGCGGCGCGGAGACGCGACCGGGTCGGCATCCTCGCCGCCGCCACGGCGTTGATCTTCGTCGTCGGGGCGAGCCGAGTCATCCTCGGTCGCCATTACGCGCTCGACGTGCTCGCGGGGATGGCTGGCGGCGTCGCCCTCTTGAGCGCGCTGCTACTCGGCCTCGACCGAAGCGGTCGCCTCCACGTCGACTCCCTCTTCGGGAGAGACCAGCAGCCGCAAAGCTCCGGGCTCGACTCGTAGCTCGAGCGGCGAGTCCAAGAGAGCGGGCTCGCCGTCGATCGCGGCATGGGTGGGATCGCGCCGCGTCTCGATCCGCACGGAGGTCGTCTTGCGCTCCGTCCAGCGCAGTCGGCGGAGGCCGTGAGCCGCGTAGATCGCCAGCACGCCTTCGTCCACCCGGTCTCGCTCTCCGATGGAGAAGAGATCGAGGCGGTACTCGTTGTTGGCGACGAGCACGACACTCGCCCGGAGGGGCTCACCGTCGACAACGAACCGCTCGGTCCGGCGACGGTCTTTCAACGAGATCAGAAGCGCGCGCAGCCTCGCGAAGGTCTCTCGACGCTGCCGCTTACGCTCGCGGCGGTGGACAAGGCGGGCATAGACGCCGAGCGAGACGTTGTTCAGGAACAGCTGCTCCCCGACACGGCCCACGTCGACACGCCGTTCGACGCCGTCCCCGAACGCCGCGAGCGTCGACAACGGGTCGTCGGCGTCGAGCCCGATATCGATGGCGAAGTGGTTCCGCGTTCCCCAGGGGACGCAGACAAACGGCAGATCGCGATCGATGGCCACCTGCGCGACCGCGCCCAGCGAGCCGTCACCGCCGGCCATGCCGAGCACCTCCTCATCCGCTTGCCGCGCGAGCTCGACGAGATCGTCGTCTTCCTCGAGCACATGCACGCGCACGCCAAGCGCCTGTGCGGCGGATGCCAGCTCCTCCACGCTCGGGCCGCCTTTGCCCGAGCTCGGGTTGACGAAGAGAACACCCCCCAAGCTAGACCCGCCTGTAGCGCGCTTCGACGAAGCAGAAGAGCGCGTAACAGAGGAGGCCGACCGCGACGATGCCGAGCAGCACGGGTCCGTAGCTCGCCTGCGCGACCTTCCGAAGAGCGCCGTCGAGACCGATCGCCTCTTGCGCGTCGTACTCGTACGCCGCCTTCACCAGGAAGCCCCCGATGAGCGAGAAGACGACGAATCGCGCCAGCAGCCCGATCGAGCTCAAACGAGCGCCCCACTTCCGCTCGGCTGCGCTCATCTCCCCGGTGTTCCAGTTGTCTTCGAACTTCTGCGTGAACGCGCGATAGGCATTGAAGACGCCGACGCCGACCAGGATCAGCCCGGCGATCCCGACGAGCCATCTCCCAGCGGGCCAGTCGAACACCCGGGCCGTCGTCTCCCTCGCCTGCCCGGTTTCCGTGCCTTTATCGCCCGTTCCGTCGAGGAGCGCGAACGTCCCGAATGTGAGGGCGCCGTAGAGAGCCGCGCGACCGAGAAAGCCGATGCGCTTGGCGATGCCCTTGGCGCTCGTTCCCTCGTCGTCGCGGTCGAAGATCGCCTGCACGAGGCGCCAGAGCGCGTAGGCGGCGAAGCCGAGCCCCAGCGCAACAAGGAGGGCCTTTCCGTAGCTCTCGTCGGCGAACACCTCGAGCGCGCCCTCGCGGTCCGTCGCCTTACCTGCGCCCGTGACCGCCAGCGCTCCGGCGAGAACGCCAACGAGGCCGTAGGAGAAGCCTTTGGCGACGAGACCGACGCGCGCCAGCCCTTCGACCCATGTGCTGTCGGCAGCCTCTTGCGACGCCGCGTGCGCGGTCTTCGCCGTGCCCTGGATTCCGGTGTCCTTCACGTCGCCTTTCTACCCACTACCGGCCCGGGTGAACCCCAAGCGGACCTCTTGGAGATTGCGGCCGCGAAGCGGACGCCTTTAGGATTCTCGCGCGGTCAGAATCCGCGCGCGCGGATTCTGATCTTGCGCCAGCTAGGCTTTCCGCCAGCGGCCGAAGATCAAGCCGCCGACGGTGAGGCCAAGGCCGAAAGTCCCGAGCGCGAACGCGCCGATGGCGATGAACTTCCGCCAGAGGGAGAGCCGCCGCCAGTGGCCGATCGCCTCTTGGTCCTCGGCCGAGAGCGGCTCGCCGCGGCGCTGCTTCCGCACCGCGCCTCCGGCCCGAAGGCCGAGATAGACGTCGTCGAAGAGCTCCGGCGACTCGTTGGCCACCCTTCGAGTCTAGCGGGATC
>JACCTK010000152.1 GCA_013812465.1 Actinomycetota bacterium | reverse complement strand
CCTCCACCGGCGCCGACCTGCCTACGACCTGCCACGCGACTTGGGCGATCGCGCCGGCGAGCCGCACGGAGCCGGCGCTGCCGAGAACAAGCCGCGCCCGGCCGTCGCGGAGGACGAGCGTCGGGCTCAGCATGCTCGGCAGGCGGGTCCCTGCGGCACGCGGCTCGTGTCCGATCACGTCGAGCTCGCCAAGCATGTTGTTCATCTGCGCGCCGCCGCGAAAGTGACCCGAGCCCGAGCCGAGTGTCGACGAGAGCGCGGCTGCGGTTCCCGATTCATCGATAACGGAGATGTGCGTCGTGCCCGTCAGCTTCCCGCTCCCCGATTCGTGATACGCATCCCCGATCGCACGCGCGACGTCCTCGGTCGACGGCTTCTCGGTCGCGCCCAGGCGCTCGAGGATCGCGGAGACGATCGCCCCGCCGCGCGAAGGCGGCGGCGTGGTCAAGACCGCGTGCCCGAGCAGGGCGGTCTCGAGTGGCACACGGTCGAAGACCCGGTACTCGGCGAGATCGTCTGCGTACTCCGGGAGGAGCTCGATCACAGCGGCAGTTCGGTCGTCGCGAATCCGCTCGAGAGTCGCACAGAGCTCGCCGGTCACGACACGCGCGGGATCTCCGTAGACGCGCCGACCGCCCTCGTCTCGGAGCAGGATCGAGGCGAGGATCCCGTGCAGAAATGCCCGCGGCTCATCGCACGCGACACCCTGGCCGGCGAGGTCGCGCGCGGGCTCCACGAGGTCGGCCCAGTCGAAGGTCGCGAAGCGACAATGCGCCTCCTCGAGACCTGCGACGAGCCCGGGCACGGCGACCGATCCCTCGCCGACATGGAAGACCTGGGTGCCAGCGTCCGCGAAGTCGATCACCACCTCCTCCATGACCCCCAGCCGCGTTTTCGGGACTGCGAAGAAGCAGTCGAGCAGCGTGGCGCGGGCGCCCGGCTCGTGGACGAGCAGGAAGCCGCCGCCGGCAGGCCCCGTCAGTGGCCCCTCCGTGACGAACGCCGTGAAGGCGGCCGCGAGGAGCGCGTCCACGGCGTTTCCGCCAGCCCGAAGCACGCGCGCTCCGGCCTCGGCGGTCAGCGGGTGGCCGGCTGCGATCGCGCCTCGCATCTATTTTGCGCAAGACCGGAATCCGCTCGCGCGGATCCCGGTCGCGCGAAAGCAGACCCCTTCATGGGGAGCCCAGGATAGGAAGCGGCGGGGTGTGAAGTCGGTCGCTGAGCAACCTCTGGCGTCATCTCGCGCGAAAGCAGACCCCTTCATGGGGAGCTCCGGATCGGAAGCGTCGGGGTGTGAAGTCGATCGCCTGCCTCCTATATGGCGCAGAACCGAAATCCGCTCGCGCTGATTCCGTTCGCGCGAGCAGACCCTTTCATGGGGAGCCCAGGATCGGAGGCGTCGGGGTGTGAAGTCGGCCGCTGACAACCTCTCGCCCACCAAGCCTCCTCATGCGCAGAGAACGGACTCCGTTTCGCGCGAATATCCCTGAAGCGCCGGCGGCGCCTACAGTCGCATGCCCCGTTTCAACCCGAGTTCAGGAACGCGGGCAGCTCCGAGTCGGCATCTCGACGGGTGGTCGCCTCGGTGTCGAACGTCGGTCGCTCCATCCGGCGGCGCGTGCCACCGAGTCCCGTGGCGACTACGGTCACCCAGACCTGTCCGGTGAGGCGCGGGTCGACGTTGGCGCCGAAGATGATGTTCGTCTCGTCGTTCGCAGTGGCGCGCACGACCTCCGCCGCCTCGTTCACCTCGACGAGCGAGAGGTCCTCGCCTCCTGCGATCGAGAGCAAAATCCCGCGTGCGCTCACGATCTCGGCATCAATCAGGGGCGACCCGAGCGCGCGCTCGGCCGCCTCGCGACCCCGGTTCGGCCCTGTCGCATAGCCGATGCCCATCAGCGCCGATCCCGCGTCCTGCATCACCGTGCGCACGTCCGCGAAGTCGAGGTTGATCAGGCCAGGCGTCGTGATCAGGTCGCAGATGCCCTGAACGCCCTGGCGCAGCACGTCGTCGGCGATCTGGAACGCGTCGATCATCGAGGTGGAGCGGTCGAGCACCTCGAGGAGCCGGTCGTTGGGGATGACGATCACCGTGTCGCACGCGGCGCGCAGCTCCTCGACGCCGCGATCGGCAGCAGTGCGGCGGCGTGTTCCTTCGAAGCGGAAGGGCGTCGTCACGATCCCCACGGTGAGCGCGCCGATCTCACGGGCGATACGCGCGACCACCGGGGCGGCGCCGGTTCCGGTGCCGCCGCCCTCGCCTGCCGTGACGAAGACCATGTCCGAGCCGCGCAGCGTCGCACGCAGCTGGTCGGCCGCATCTTCGGCCGCGGCACGACCCACGGTCGGGTCGGCGCCCGAGCCGAGGCCGTGGGTCACGCCTTCTCCGATGTGGATCTTCGTGGGAGCGTCAGACACAGCCAGCGCCTGCATGTCGGTGTTGACGGCGATGAAGTCGACCTGGGCGATCCCGGCGTCCATCATGCGGTGGAGCGCGTTCAGCCCGGCCCCACCGACACCGACGACGCGAATTGCCGCCAGGTACGCGGTTCCCTTGGGTGGGGGCACGCGATGCAGCCGCGGCGCCGGCTCGAGAATCGTCTGGAAGTAGCGAGCGGCGGCGCGCGCGGCAGAAGCCTCGGGCGCGGCCTCGTCTACGGCTGCGCGCGGAGCGGGCGGCGACGGCGCGCTGCGGGGCCTCTCCGCCTTCTCCGGCTCCTCCAAGCCCTTCTCCGGCTCCTCGAACGAGTGGACGTGCTCGACGGTCGCCTCCAGGGCCGCCCGTGCGCGCGGACTGAGCTCGTCCGTGTCCGCGGGTGACTCCTTCGGCTCACTTTCGGCGGGCGCGTCCTGGGCGCGCTGGGCCGCCTCGGTCTTGCGGAAGAGCTCCGCCAAGGGGCCCTCACGCATGCTCGCGCGCTTGCGCGCCATCGAGCACCTCCTTTGCGAGATCGCGGTACGCCTGGGCTGCGGGCCCGGTGGGGTCGTAGCGGAGCACCGAGCTCCCCTTCACGGGCGCCTCGGCATAGCGCACCGTCTTCTTTATCCGCGTCTCGAACAGGAGATCGCCGAAGTTCTCCTGCAAGAT
>JACCTK010000146.1 GCA_013812465.1 Actinomycetota bacterium | reverse complement strand
CTCCCGAATCGAGCGGAGATCGTCGGCCAGCTCGTCCAGCGACGGGGCCGGCGAATTAATCAATGGACTCTCGTCATGCACCTCGCTGAGCTCCGTGGCGCGGCCATAACCGTGCTGGAGCGCCCGGTTGTCATCGGCCGTGAACAGGACCAGCGTTCGGACCATCTTGGGATGTACCTGCAGATCGTCCCGGGTGAGCACTCCGCCCACCAGGGCCTCCTCAATAGCTCGCTCCCACGTCTGCCGCAGGAGCTTGTACCACTTGGCAGTCCTGTCCCTGTACTGCTCCCCTGTCAGGGAGTCCCGATCGGTCCGCAGGGCGGCTAGCTGCTCGTCGAGCTCACTCAACCGCTCTTTCACGAGCTTCGCGCTGAACTTGTGGAAGTCCTGGCAGTGGCCCGGCTTCGTGCCCAGCCTCTCGATGGACCGCTCGGTCACGGGTACCGAACTCTTGACCGCGTGCTTCTTGAGGGCCAGCACGAAGGCGACGTCGTGCGTGAACACGATCGTCTGCCGCTGCTCGGCGAGCGCGACGAGCCGCTCCGCCACCTTGTCGCGTCGCTCATGAGCGAGCGAGCTGATCGGGTCGTCGAGGACGACGCCAGACTTCGACGGGTCCGTCCAGATCTCAGCCAGGAAACCCGCCATGCCGAGCCCGGTCTGCTCCCCTTCGCTAAGCACCTCGGGTAAGGGAGCATCCTGCGCCGCATTCACGAATCCCGTTCGATACCGCAGCACGCCTCGGCGACCGCCCACCGTTCGCAAAGTGACGTGCTCCACGCCGAGCCGATCCGTCTCCCGAGTGAAGCGATCCACGAGGACCTCCGTAAGCGCCTTCGCCGTCAGCTCTGCGCCCTTTTGCGTCACGGCATTCGTGCTGCATGACGACCGCGCAGAGTTCAGCTTCGCCACCAACCGCAGCCTTTCGCGCTCTGCTGACAGCGCCTCCCGCGCGTCCGCGAGCGCCCTCCGTGCGCGAAGCTCCTCCAATTCGTTTCGTACCTCCGCCGCCCCCTCGGGCTCGGCGCTCCTCACCAACTCCCGCGCGCGGTTTCTCAACGCCCCGGCCATCAGCGCGACCTCCTCAGTCGGAGACTCGGGGAAGGCGGAGGGCGCTGCCGGCCGCTTCGTCGGATCGGTATGGCCCACCTGAGCCAACGTTCCCTGTGCTTGCTTCGCCTCGGTCAGATAGGCCGCGACCTTCTCCGCGAGCTCGGGCCTCTCCACACGCACCTCGGCCAGGGCGTCACTCGTCGCCTCATCGTCGACGACGACAGACTCGATCTCTCTCAACGCTAACCGGAGCGTCTCGGCCGCAGTCTGGGCAGCCTGCTGCGTCGTGTCGCGAACAAACTCCTCGAACCGCCGCAATCGTTCAGCCGCATCGTCTCCCACAGGCTGCTGACACAGCACGCAGAGGGCGTCGTCAACGACGGGAAACTCTCTCTCCGGATAGGCGGTCTGCGAGTACGCGCGAGCCGCGCTCCACAGTTCGCGCCATGCCGCGTCTCCGACGCCCTGAAGCGTGGATGCCGAGAAGGCCTCCTCGCGCGCAAGTCGTGCCGCCGCCTCCTTGGTATCTCGGTCGTCCCGAAACTGAACCAGCTCGTCCCAGCCTGCTCGGGAGATCGACTGCGCGAGCTCGCCCAGTCTGCGATGCAGTCGCTCGACTCGCTCCGCCACCCGATCAACCCGTTGCGCCTCGATTCTCGGGTTCCCGGTCTTGAGCTGTTCGTCCGTCCGCTCCAAGACGGCGAGCCGCTCGGCGTCGGCTTCGGCGAACGATGTCGCTCGGGCTAACGCCTCGTCCGTCGTCCTGCCCGACAGGTTGCGCAGGAACCTTCCGGCTTCCGTCGACTCGTCGAGCGCCGGCAGACCGGCGGTGCGCCGTCCGGCTTCGCCGACACGCCGGTCAATCTCCGCGCGGACTCGCTCGCACGCGGATACCAGCTCGTCGAAGAGCCCGAGCCCGAAGGGTCGAAAAGCGGCCTCGGTCTCTCGGGAGATGTAGACCTCGCGGCAGGCGCGGTCGAAGAAGCTCAACTGAGAGAGGTCGTCGGCGGCGTGCTCGCCCCCCCTCCACGTGTGACTCCTCACCTCACCCGCGACGGAGTAATCGATGGTTGCCTCTGGCACCAAGCCCTGCTCCTGGAAGATGTCGTTTCTCACGTGTTCGGAAGCCCGGGTCCTCGTCACGGCCTTCAGCACCCGCGCGTAACCGGACTTGCCGGCTCCGTTGTCCCCGTACACCACGGTCAGGCCGACAGGGGCGAACGTCAGGATCTCTCCGTCCATCAGCGCGTTGACGTTCTTGCCGTCTCGGATGCCCGTCACCGTGACGGGCTTGCTCTCACCTCCGTTGGTTCGCAGGTGACCCTGCGAGAGGGGTTCAAGATCGGGAACGTCCTCGCCGGCGCACGCTGCCGCGTAGGCGCGTATCGCGTCATCGTCGACCTGGCCCAGCGCTACGAGGCGTCGAAGGGCGTCCTGTTGCCAAGGTGGACGAGCCTTCGACCATTCGAGGATCTCTTCGAGGATCGAGGGCATGGCCACCAATCGTACGGCGTCGCATGGCGC
>JACCTK010000140.1 GCA_013812465.1 Actinomycetota bacterium | reverse complement strand
GAAGGGAGGCACGCTCGAGTACGCGCGGCAGTTGGCCGGCCAGGGCCCTCCGTTCGACCCTGTCGACACCCTGCTGGTGTCTCATATGGGCGCTCCCTGCGTCCTTGCCTCGCACCACCCAGCGCACCCCTGCGACGAAGCATCAACGTGAAACAAGTTCTAACCACCGAACCGAAGCTCGACGCCCAGCGTATCCGGGCGGATTTCGCGTACCTGGATGAGCTCGTGAACGGAAAGCCGTTCGCGTACCTCGATTCGGCAGTGTCGACGCAGAAGCCGCGCCAGGTGCTCGACGCGATGCGCGAGTTCTACGAGCATTCGTACACGAACGTCCACCGAAGCGTCTACCGGCTCGCCGAGCGCGCGACCGAGGGTTTCGAGGGCGCTCGCCAGAAGGTGGCAGCCTTCGTCAACGCGCCGTCCGAGCGGGAGGTGATCTTCACTCGCAGCTCGACGGAGGCGCTGAACTTGGTCGCGTACGCCTGGGGACTCGACAATCTGGCGAAGGGCGATCTTGTCGTCGTCACCGAGCTCGAGCACCACTCGAACTTCGTGCCGTGGCAGTTCATCGCCAAGCGAACGGGCGCGAGCTTCCGCCACATCCCCATCGACGATCAGGGCGAGCTGGAGCTGGACGCGCTCGAGGGGCTGGCGCGCGAGGGCAGGGTCAAGGTCGTCGCCAACAACCTCGTGTCCAACTCGCTCGGCACGATCAATCCGGTCGAGAAGCTGGCGGCATGGGCACACGAGCAGGGAGCGATCATGGTGGTGGACGCGGCCCAGGCGGCGCCGCACCGCGCGCTCGACGTGCAAGCCCTGGGCTGCGACTTCCTGGCGTTCTCGTCACACAAGATGTGCGGGCCGAGCGGCGTCGGGGCGCTCTGGGGACGGCGTGAGCTGCTCGAGGAGATGTCGCCCTTCAACCTCGGCGGAGAGATGATCCGCTCGGTCTCCATCGACAAGACCACGTGGAACGAGCTTCCCTACAAGTTCGAGGCCGGGACGCCCGCGATCGCGGAGGCGTACGGCTTCGGGGTTGCCATCGACTACGTCTCGGAGATCGGGCTAGCGGCGATCGAGCGTCACGAGCACGAGCTCGTCACCTACGCCATGGGCCGTCTGGCAGAGCTCGACTGGATAAAGGTGTACGGGCCGCCCGCCGATCGCCGCGCCGGCATCGTCTCCTTCAACGTGGACGGCGTTCATCCCCATGACGTGGCGCAGCTGCTCGACTGGGAAGGCATCGCCGTCCGAGGCGGCCATCACTGCACCCAGCCGTTGATGACGCGGCTCGGAGTGAGCGCTACCACGCGCGCGAGCTTCTACGTGTACACGATTCCCGAGGAGGTCGACCGGCTCGTCGACGGTCTCCACAAGGTCAAGAAGGCGCTCGGCTAGTGGGCGAATTCGATCAGCTCTACCGAGAGGTCATCCTCGATCACTACAAGAACCCGCGGAACCACGGGTTGCTCGACCCGGCCGACGCGCGCGCGGAGGGGCAGAATCCGCTCTGCGGCGACGAGGTGACCGTCTCGGTGCGGCTCGGCGAGGGAGACGTGATCGAGGAGGTCGGCTTCGACGGACGGGGGTGCGCGATCAGTCAGGCTGCGACTTCGATGCTGACCGACCTCGTGAAGGGAAAGACCGCGCTAGAGGTGGCTGAGATGCCGAACGAAGAGCTGCTCGAGGAGCTCGGGATACCGCTTACGCCGGTGCGGCTCAAGTGCGCGATCCTCGGCCTCGGAGTGATCAAGGTCGCGTTGCACAAAGCAAAGGGCACGCCGCTTCCCGCGGAATGGGGAACGTCGACGCGCGACCTCGTTCTCGACTGAGAACGGACAAATGGCGGCGATCGAGGTCTGTCCGGTCGAGGAGCTCCCGGCGGGGGCCATGCGACTGGTTCCGGCAGGCGCGCTCACGATCGGCGTCTACAACTGCGCGGGAAAGCTCCACGCGATAGAGGACCGCTGCTCCCACGATGACGGACCGCTTTGCGAGGGCGACTGGGAGCCCGAGCTCTGCGTGGTCGTGTGCCCGCGCCACGGCGCGCGCTTCGATCTCGAGACGGGGATCCCGATGACGCTGCCCGCGTTCGAGGCGGTCCCGGTCTTTCCGGTCTCGGTTCGCGATGGGCTGATCGTCGTCGACGTCGAGGAGCCGTAGGCATGCTCGACGACAAGGTGCTCGCCGTTCTCGCCCGGCTCGAGGACGAAGATCGCGCCGAGCGCGAAGCAGGCGTTCCTGCGCGGCGCCGCTCCCGGCAGATCGAGCCCACGACGGGTCGCTTCCTGTTCGCGCTCGCCGCGTCGCAGGCAGGGATCGAGGTGCTCGAGATCGGCGGGTCGCGAGGCTACTCGTCGATCTGGCTCGCCGCCGGCGCCCGGATCCTCGGCGGGCGTCTCGTCTCGCTAGAGCACGATCCCGAGAAGTGCTTCGTGTGGCGACAGAACGTTGCCGAGGCAGGACTCGAGGAATGGGCGGATCTCGTCGAAGGAGATGCGCTTGCCACCCTGCGCAAGCTGCAAGACGTCTTCGACCTCGTGTTTCTGGACGCGGAGAAGGACGACTACGAGACGCTCTTCGTGCTGGCTCGGCCGCTCCTCGAGCCGGGGGCGATGGTTGTCGCGGACAACGTCCTCTCGCACGGCGACCCGCTCGCCGTGTACTCGGCTGCTCGTCAGGCGGATCCGTCGCTCTCGAGCGTCACGGTTCCGCTCGACCGAGGCCTCGAGCTGACGACGATTCTCACGCAATCCTGACCTTGCGCATCAGCCCGTGCGGATTGCGGCCAGGGCACGGAAAACGTCATCCACCAGCGCTGGATCGGCGCCGGCAGCTGTCTGTCTCCAGCTCGATTGACTCTTGCGGCCGCATCCATCCGCATGAAGTGCGTATGCTTTCCCTACCGCGGAAAGGAGGTGGTCCGGCTTGAGTGATGAAGACTGTACGGGCAGCGGAGGTGCCAGCGGGTAGAGGCGTGCCCCCGGGACCACCGGGAACCGCCTAGCCAGCGTAGGGGGCTCGCGACTC
>JACCTK010000116.1 GCA_013812465.1 Actinomycetota bacterium | reverse complement strand
CCGCTGGTGGGCTCTTACCCCACCGTTTCACCCTTACCGGCCTAATCGTGCACAAATCGGCCGGCGGTCTCCTTTCTGTTCCACTTTCCGTCGGCTTTCGCCGCCTGGATTGCCCCGAGGGACTTTCCAGCGTCCTGCCCTGCGGTGTCCGGACTTTCCTCGAGCCATCTCTGTCGGAACGACAGAGAGACCCGCGATCACCCGGCCTGCACGACTGATGGTAGCTCGTAACTCGGGATTTCTCGACCCTCGGCGAGGATCGAGCGACACTCCGGGCACGCCAGCGTGCCGCGGGCTCGGAGCAGGAACTCTCCGCACACGAGGCACTCGAGGCTGACACCGCGTGCGAGCGCCGCGAGCTCTTGGTCGAGGGTCCGGTTCAAGGGCGCGACGGTCATCCGAGGCTCCTGAAGACGCCGGTCACCTTCCCGAGGATCTGGACGTGCTCCGGGTAGAGAGGCTCGAGGGCGGCATTCTCGGGCTGGAGGCGGATCCGGCCGTCCCGCTCGCGGTGGAACGTCTTCACGGTCGCCTCGTCCGTAGCCTCGTCCTCTCCGACAAGCGCGACGACGACGTCGCCCTGGCGGGCATCGTCCTGACGATGGACGACCACGATGTCTCCGTCGAGGATGCCGGCTTCGATCATCGACTCGCCCTTGACGCGGAGGAGGAAGTCCGCGTTTCTGCCGAGCGGCTCGGGGACGGCGATGCGGTCCTCGATCTCCTCCTCGGCGAGCAGCGGCCCCCCCGCGGCGATTCGTCCCACGAGCGGGAGCAGGTTCGGGTCTGAGCGCGACTCGGCGTCGTCGGCGCGATGCCTTCCGACGAGCTCGATCGCTCTCGGCTTGGTCGGGTCCCGGCGCAAGAGGCCGGCACGCTCCAGATTGGCAAGATGCGCGTGCACGGTGGACGGCGAGGCGAGCCCCACCGCGTCGCCGATCTCACGCACGGTGGGCGGGTAGCCGTGGCCGTCCACGTACTCGGCGAGGAACTGCCAGATCTCCTGCTGACGCGCCGTGAGCATCGGGGTCTCGAGCATCGGGTCTCTCCTGTCTCGGGGGGAACGAACATATGTTCGTCGCGAGACAGTAGATCCCTGCTCGGACGACGTCAAGGAGACTTGCGCGCCACGAACACCGCGTGTTCTCCGGCGTTCGGATCGTGGATGGTCTCGACATCCACGACCTCGAGCCCCGCCGCAGCGATGAGATCGCGCCAGACCGCGTCCGAGAAGACGCCACAAGTGTGGTGATCGTGCTCCACGCGTATCTCTTTCCCGTCCTCCATCAGCACCACGACGAGCTCGACGTCGTACGTCGTGTCGTCCGGGTCCGGATCGTGATCCCACTCGAGATACCGAAGGCCGCGCCCATCTCCGTCGTGGCCGCCGTGCTCCGTTCCCGGAACGAAGAGCTCGCGCGTCGTGTCGGGGACGACAACTGCCACTCCACCCGGACGGAGATGGACGGCGACGGTCTCGAGGGCCGCCCGGAGGTCGTCCTCCGTCGTGATGTAGGCGATGGCGTCGTGCACGAGGACGGCATCGAACACGGATCCGAGACGCAGCGTAAGCATGTCGCCTTGGAGGTGCTCGCACTCGGGATTCAGCGCTCTCGAGAGCTCGAGCATCTCCGGCGAGAGGTCGGTCAGCGTGCACGAGAAGCGTTGCTTGAGATGCGACGCGTTGTTGCCGCCGCCCGAGCCGAGCTCCAACAACGTCGTGGCACTGCCGTCGAACGTGGCGTCGATGATGCGCGTGATGAAGGCCGCCTCGTCCTCGTAGTCCGAGGGATGCGTGAGCAGATGGAACCAGGGAGCGAGGTCGGAGTACAGCCGCATGACCTCATTAAGCCGAAGGGCGGTCCCGGGACCGCCCTTCACATGCGCTGGAGAGGACTTGAACCTCCACGGCCTATGCGGCCACTAGGCCCTCAACCTAGCGCGTCTACCAATTCCGCCACCAGCGCGAGCCGGAGGTGATTCTACGCGAGAAGGCGATACAGGATGATCGTGTTCAGCGTGAACACGGCAGCGACGACGACCGTGAGGCGCGTGAGATTGCGCTCCACGATGTGCGTTCCACCCTGCGAGTGAGGCGTGAAGCCGAGGCCGCCCATTCCCGCCTCGCGGCCGGAGTGCATGAGGACGAGCGTGACCATGAAGGCGCTCAGGAGCACCTGTATGACGGCGAAGATCTGAAGCCACGGCACGCGCGCCAGGGTAGCAGCGGCTGTAGCCTCTGTTCGTGGCGGACGACGCGCGCGCGAAGATCCAGAAGCTCCTCGTCACGGGCGATAATCGTTTGAAGCAGGGAGTCGCTCCCGAGAGGGTGCGCGAGACGTACGAGGAGGCGCTTTCCGTCGCGCGGGAAGCCGGCCTCGAGGAGTCGGTGCGACCGCTGGTCGAGGTCAGGCTCGCCGATCTCGAACGGCTCGCTGGAGAATCGCCTCCACCCGTGCCGCCTGCAGCTTGACGTCGTGATTCCTCGCGGCCTCACGGGCTGCGAGGTTGGGGCGGGGGAGGGCTGCTGCCTGAGAGAGCGCTGAAGCGAGCCCGTCCTCGTCCTCCGGGTCGACGAGGACACCCGACTCTGACGTCACGAACTCGGGTGGCCCTCCTACACGGGTCGCGACGACCGACCGCGCCGAGGCCATCGCCTCGAGGGTCGCGAGCCCGAACGGCTCGACGAGGCTTGGCTGGCAGAGGACGTCGCACGCTGCGATCCAGGCCGGCACCTCGTCGTGCGGGACGCGGCCTGCAAGCTTGATTCCTGGGCGACCTTCGAGGGCTTTCCGGAGCGGACCGTCTCCGACGAAGGTCAGCGTCCCTTCGCCGCGCTGCTCGAACGCGCGCGCGAGGCGGAGGACGTTCTTTCGCTCCGAGAGCGTGCCTAGACAGAGGAATGTCGTCCCATCGCCGCGCCAGCCGACCTCGGAACGCGCTGCGGCTGCGTCACGAGATGCGAACCGCTCGAGATCGACGCCGCAGTCGACTACCTCGGTCTTGGCGGCTGCCTCCGGCACTACCGCTTCGAGTCGCCCACCCAGCCACTTCGAGACCGCGATGATCGCGGACGCACGACGGACGACGTGCCGCGTGGCCGCATGTATCACGGCGTTCGCGCGAGCGTTCTCGACGTCCTGCCCGTGGGCCGTGACGACGAGCGGCACCCGGGAGGTGAGTGCAGCGACCAGCCCGGCGGGAACGAGGAAGTGCGCGTAGACGACATCCGGCCGGAGCCGCCTTGCAGCACGCATGGTGTCGAGCGCGAGGTCGACGTGGCGGCGCTTTCCGCCCGCTCGGTGGTCGACGACTGCGCGCGCGAGCGCGTGACCGCGGCCGGCGAGCTCGTGCTCGAGATTGGCGACGAACACACCGAGATCGGGGTCGGCCGGACTGGGATACATCTGCGAGACGAGAAGAATCCGCATGTCGTGACGCAATCGTGACGCTTTCGACAACCTTGGCGAGCGCGAATCGCGCAAGATCGACGAGTGAGCGAGCCAGACGACTGGTCGACGTCTTCGTTCTCGACCACTCGCTTCTGCTCGGGGTGTGGACAAATCGAACGGAGGCACGGCTCGGACGAGACGAGATCACTATCGACTTCGTTCGCGACATACGCGAGTTGCCTCGTGGCGTACTCGTCGCGCGAGTCATCGCGCCGCCACGGGTTTTCTTCCACCTTCGCGACCACCTCGACGAGGTTCTGCGGAGCTACACGGATCGCTCCATGCCGGAGGACGTCACATGATCCACAGCGAGCCGCTGCCGGAGCAGGGACCGCTCCGCAAGGGCGTCATCTATCGCATTCCCGGCTTTGGCCCTCCCAGGGAGACCGATCCGAAGGTTCTCGAGATCGTGAGGCGTGTGGAGCAGGCGGAACTCCGTGAGTATCTCGAGGAGCGAAAGCGCCGGCGCGCGTCTTAGCGCGACTCAGCCGCGCGTCACTTGCAGAATACCGAGGCACATCTCGTCTGTCGTGCCCTCGCCCCAGAGGATGTAGCGCGGCGTCTTCGGGATCCCGTGCCCACCGTGCTTGTGCACGTCGTGTCGACAGGTGACCCGGACGACGTCGCCAGGGCCTGCTTGCACTGATCGCGCCAGCGTGTAGGCGTTCTGCCAGTGGAAGTCCCAGCGCGGAATGTCGAGCAGGACTCGTGCGCCCGGCGTTCCCGGGTTGAGCTCGACCCGAATCGAGGCGCCGAGCAGGTGCATGTGGCCGGCTGCGACATGGATCGTCGTCGGCTGAGTGAGGCGCCGGTCGCAGCTGGAGACCGCGCCGGCACGCGGATTCGCGGCGCTTCCGCGGCACAGGATCAGGAGCCCGGCAGGCACGAACGCCGCCTGCGATCCGTACTTGCCCGTCAGGTCGAACAGCGCCTCGTTCCGGTTGCAGAGCCGGCCTTGCTCGCCTTGGGCGCATGGAATCTCGACCGGCGCGGGAAGGAGCATCGTCTGCAGCGGGGTGAGCTTCGCAGCGGCGGGAGCAACCGTGAGCACCGCGCGCGAGCGGTCGGGAGTCCGGCCGTTCAACAGGTTGTAGTGCACCTGCATCACGATCTGGCTGCCGGCGGGCAAGGGCACTCCCGTTCCCCGTGGAAGGCGATTGCCGCCCCAGCCAGGCGCCCACGCGGCGACCCAGTTCGCGTCGTTCAGCGAATCCTGGATGGAGCCTGATCCGTCGCCCGAAGGAAGCCCGGTTCCGCCGAAGCAGCTCCACCCGAGCCCGGCCGCCCTGGAGTCGAGGCGCTTTGCCTCGGCGACCTGCGCCCGCGACACGCGAAAGAGGATCACGTGGTGGACGACCTTCGCCGCTCCAGGGTCGATGCGTGCTGAAGTGACGAACGAGTCGCCGGCGCGCTTGGGGTCGAGGAGGAAGCAGCGGTAGTCGTCGGTGACTCCCTTCGCGGCGTGCGGCTTGTACGTCGAGGGCATGCGGAGCTTGAGGACGGACTCACCTGCCGCGACCTGCACCGGCTTCTTCGGAAGTGGCTTGCGGGCGGGGCCGTCGACCTTTCCGCCCGCGCGGGCCCAGGCGAGGAGCGTCGCGCGCTCAGCCGCGCTCAGCCGACGGTCCTGCTCGCCGACGTAGCTTGGCGAACGAGGGCCGGGCGGCCAGGGCGGCATCAGCTCGGCCTGCACCGTCGCCGCGATCAGCGCCGAACGGGACGAGATCTGCTGCGCGGTTTGGAACGGCATCGGTGCGATTCCGCCCAGCTGATGGCAGGCCGCGCACTTTTGCTGGATGATCGGCGCCACGTCGCGCGTGAAGCTCGGGGGCGCCGCGCGGGTCGCGCTCGACTCGCCTCCGCGTGACCCGGCGAGCGCAGCGAGGGGGATCCCGAGCGCGAGGACGACAGCCGTCGCTGCCGCCAACTGTGTCGCCTTACGCATGCCGACCGTCATATGTACCGTCGTACGTACCCCATAACTCGCGGAGCACGCCACAGATCTCGCCGATCGTGCAGTGGGCCTGGAGCGCTTCGCGCATCGGGGGAAGGAGATTCGCGTCGGTCTCGGCGGTGCGTCGGACCTCGGCCAGCGCGCTCGCGGCGGCCTCCGCGTTCCGCTTTGCTCGCACCCGGGCCGTTCGTTCCGTCTGGCGCCGCTCGCTCTCGGGATCGACCTTGAGGAGCTCGACCCGCTCCTCTCCCTCCTCGGCGAAGCGGTTGACACCGACGACCGCGCGTTCGCCGGATTCGACCTCGACCTGATAGCGAAAGGCGGAGGCTTCGATCTCGGCCTGGACGAAGCCTGCCTCGATCGCCGCGACCGCCCCCCCGAGCTCATCGACCCGCTGGATCAGTTCGCGTGCCTTCTCTTCGAGCTCGCCCGTGAGTGCCTCGATGAAGTACGCGCCTCCGAGCGGGTCGGCCGTGTCAGTTCCGCCGGCCTCGTTCGCGAGGATCTGCTGCGTCCTGAGCGCGATTCGCGCCGCACGCTCGCTCGGCAGCGCGAGCGCTTCGTCGAACGAGTTCGTGTGGATCGACTGGGCGCCCCCGCAGACCGCCGCGAGCGCCTGGATGGCGACGCGCACGATGTTGTTCTCCGGCTGCTGGGCGGTGAGCGTCGATCCACCGGTCTGTGCGTGGAAGCGAAGAGCCGTCGCCCGCGGGTTCGTGGCCCCGAAGCGCTCGCGCATGATCTCCGCCCAAAGACACCGCGCTGCCCGGAACTTCGCCACCTCCTGGAAGAAGTGGTTGTGCGCGTTGAAGAAGAAGGAGAGGCGCTCCCCGAACTCGTCCGGAGAGAGTCCTGCGGCGATCGCTGCCTCGCAGTACGCGATGCCGTTACTGAGTGTGAACGCGAGCTCCTGCGCCGCGCTCGCCCCCGCCTCACGGATGTGGTAACCGGAGATGGAGATCGTGTTCCAGCGCGGTAAATGGTCCTCGCAGTACGCGAAGAGGTCCGTCGTCAACCGCATCGAGGGACGCGGCGGGAAGATGTAGTTCCCACGCGCGACGTACTCCTTCAGCACGTCGTTTTGAACCGTTCCCTTCAAGCTCTTCCCGTCGACGCCCTGGCCCTCCGCCACGAGCTCGTAGAGGAGGAGGAGCAGCGCGGCCGGCGCGTTGATCGTCATCGACGTGGACACCTCGGCGAGGGGAATCCCCTCGAGCAGCGCCTCCATGTCGGCGAGAGAGTCGATCGCAACGCCGGTACGCCCGACCTCGCCTGCCGCGAGAGGGTCGTCCGAGTCGTAGCCGAGTTGCGTCGGCAGGTCGAAGGCGACCGACAGCCCGGTCTGGCCGCGCTCGAGGAGGTAGCTGAAGCGCGCGTTCGTCTCCTCGGCCGAGCCGTATCCCGCGTACTGGCGGATCGTCCACGGACGGCCGCGGTACATGGTCGGATTGGGGCCGCGTGTGAATGGGAACTCGCCGGGGAGCTCGAGCGCCCCGGGCGGGAGGTCGTCCGCCGTGTAGACG
>JACCTK010000110.1 GCA_013812465.1 Actinomycetota bacterium | reverse complement strand
GTGATCTTCCTCGGCGACCTGAACGAGTGGTTCGCCCGCCGCCGCCACCGGCGGCACGGCTAGTCGGTTACCGCGTCGAGCTTCGCGTTCAGCTTCCGAGAAGCTCCGACAGGGCTCGCCGATCGAGAGGGTCGACGCGGTGAATGCCGGGCACCCCATTGAAGTCGACGTCCGCGGTGACGATGGTGTCGATCGAGTGCTGCCGGCACGTGGCGAGGTGGATGCGGTCATTCGCGCCGAGTGGGCGGGCATCGAGACAGAGCGCGAGCTCGACCGTCTCGTCCGTGACCGGCAGCAACGGCGTGAACGCCGCGTAGGCGCTCGCCGCAAGACCGGCGAGGAGGCCGGCCTTACCGGACAACTCGAGGTGCCAGATCTCTTCGAGCACCGCCGTGGACATGCGTCCTTCCGCCTTCCCGTCCGCGATCGCGTCGAGCAGCGTGCTGCAGGATTCGTGGTACCGACCCACGGTGGCTGTGTAGACGACGACGTTGGCGTCGACGAAGAACGTCGCCGTCACGCGTCGGCGTGCAAGATCTGCTCGCGTTCCTCGTCGATCACCGCTTCGATCTCCTCCGGTGAGAGGTACTGCCCTCTCATCGCCTTGATCGCCTCGACCGCTGCACGACGCTCGTCGCGCGTTGGTCCCCCGAGCGAAGCGTCGATCGCCTCACGCACTACCGTCGCCACCGACGACCCGCGTCGCCTGGCTTCCGCTTCGAGTCGTTGGCGCTGCTCAGCCGTCACGAGGATCTGGAGCCTTTCCTTGAGCATGCTCATAGCATACACATATTCATGATCGCGGGTTTGGCTTGTAGCCGCGATACGTTCTGGTTGTGCGCACGGATCTTCCGGCTGGAACCGTCACCTTTCTCTTCACCGACGTCGAGGGCTCGACCAAGCTGTTGCACGAGCTCGGCGCGGAGGGCTACGCGGCTGCGCTCGCCGAGCACCGGCGGCTGATTCGCGAGGCGTGCGCGCGGCATAGCGGGGTCGAGGTGGACACGCAGGGTGATGCCTTCTTCATCGCCTTTCCGACTGCGCCGGGCGCGCTCGCGGCGGCTGGCGAGATGACCGAGGCGCTCGCATCCGGCCCAATCCAGGCGCGAATCGGCCTGCACACGGGGACTCCGCTGGTCACGGAGGAGGGCTACGTCGGCGATGACGTCCACTTCGGCGCGCGAGTCGCTGCCTCAGGCCATGGAGGACAAGTCCTCGTTTCCGCTCCAACTCGGGCGCTTCTCGAGCCAAGTGACACAGTGTCACAAGGTGTTCCCCCGCTGCCACAAGGCGTCTCCCTGCTCGATCTGGGTGAGCATCGGCTCAAGGACATCGAGGCAGCGGTCCCGATCTTCCAGCTCGGGGATCGGTCCTTCCCGCCGCTGAAGACGATCTCGAACACGAATCTACCGCGTCCTGCGAGCTCATTCGTCGGCCGTGCGTCAGAGCTCGCCGAGGTGCTCTCCCGAATCGGAGAAGGGGCGAGGCTCGTTACCCTTACCGGTCCAGGTGGCTCGGGAAAGACCCGGCTCGCGCTCGAAGCTGCATCGAGCCTCGTCCCCGAGTACAAGGCGGGGGTCTTCTGGGTCGGACTGGCGTCGCTCCGAGATCCCGCTCTCGTCGCCGAGACGATCGCGCAGACGCTGGGCGCCACGGACGGACTGGCCGAGCACATCGCAGAGCGGGAGATGCTGCTCCTGCTCGACAACCTGGAGCAGGTAATCGAGTCCGCGCCCGCGCTCTCCGCGCTCCTCTCGGCCTGTCCCAACCTCGCCGTCCTTGTCACAAGCCGCGAGCTCCTGCGGGTGCAGGGCGAGGTCGAGTACGCGGTGCAGCCGCTCGCCGAGCCCGAGGCCGTCTCTCTCTTCTGCGAGCGCTCGCAACTCGAGCCGAGCGAGGAGATCGGCGAGCTCTGCGCGCGGCTCGACAACCTGCCGCTCGCGGTCGAGCTTGCCGCCGCTCGCGTCAAGGCGCTCTCTCCCGTGCAGATCCTGGAGCGCTTCTCCTTCCGCCTCGACTTGCTGAAAGGTGGTCGCGACTCGGATCCCCGCCAGCAAACGCTTCGCGCGACTATCGGGTGGAGCTACGACCTTCTCTCATCCGAGGAGCAACAGCTCTTCGCGCGCCTCTCCGTCTTCGCCGGCGGTTGCACGCTCGCGGCCGCCGAGGAGGTCGCCGGTGCCGATCTCGACACCCTCCAGTCGCTGGTCGAGAAGAGTCTGTTGCGCTTCACGAATGAGCGCTATTGGATGCTGGAGACGATTCGCGAGTACGCAGTCGAGCGGCTCGACGTTGCCTGCGAGCACGAAGAGTTGAGCCGGCGACATGCTGATTTCGTATTGCAGCTCGCCTCACGGATCGAGGCCACCGGTGACGGCGATCGCCAGTTGAGCACCAGCTTTTCTTTAGAGCAGGACAACTTTCGCGAGGCGCTCGGGTGGGCTCGCGCTGGAGGTCACACGGAGTTCGAGCTCGAGCTCATAGGTCGGCCGTGGCCATTCTGGTGGGGCAGAGGCAATGCCGACGAAGGCTCGCGGTGGGTAAGGGCAGCGCTCGCCCACAGCGAAGGAGAGCGAACCGAGCGCAGAGCGAAGGTACTAGCCGCTGGTGCGATGTTCGCCCACAGCGCGGTGATCAGGACACCCTCAAGACCTGCGCCGAGGAGAGTCTCGCCATTGCTCGCGAGTTGAACGACGTCCGCGCTGCGGTATGGCCACTCATCTTTCTCGGGATACGGGCGGGCGAGGGCCGCGACTACGCCGAAGCTCGCCGCCGCGGCGAGGAGGCGCTCGCAGCGGCGAGGGAGGCGGATAACACGCGGCTCGTTGGGGTCGTGCTCAACAACTTGGCGGTCATGGCAATACGACAAGAGGACTTCGCACACGCCGCCTCTCTTCTCGAGAAGGCTCTCGCTGTCTCGCGCGAGCTGGGGGCGTTCGACGACATGACCGTCGAGAGTTTCAATCTTGCGGACTGTTTCCATCAGATCGGTCGCCCTCACGACGCCGTGGAGAGTGTGAAGCAGGGCCTGGTGCTCGCCCACGAGGTTCAGAATCTCAGGTCGCTCGCGTTCGGCTTCTTCTTGCTGGCTGCTTTCGCGTGCAGAGAGGGCAGAGCGGACGAGCGCGCGGCAAAGCTCCTGGGGGTCGCGGAAGCGGTCGGAGATCATGTTGGCGAGGACCTCGACAGCGAGACCGAGTTCCTAGAGATCGTCCGCGATCTGAGGGTTGCGCTGGGGGAACAGGGATACGCCAGGTCGAACGCCGACGGAAGGGCAATGCCCCTCGAAGACGCGGTTCAGTTTGCCCTTGCGTCCATAGACTGATTCGTGTCTTGTCATTGCCGCGAGATCTCCGCGACTGGATCGCGCTCCTCGAGCGCGAGGGCGAGCTTCGGCGCATCTCCGCCGAGGTCGACCCGGACCTCGAGATCACCGAGATCGTCGACCGTGTTGTCAAGTCTGGCGGGCCGGCGCTCTTGTTCGAGAATCCGAAGGGCTCGCGGCACCCGCTGCTGATCAACCAGTTCGGCAGCGAGCGGCGCATGTGTCTCGCGCTCGGGGTCGAGAAGCTCGACGATGCCGCGGCCAAGCTCGGCGACGTGCTCGACATGCAGCCTCCGCAGGGGATCGTCGAGAAGGTCAAGGGCCTGCTCAAGCTGAAGTCGATCGCCGACTCGCTGCCGAAGACCGTCTCCAAGGGCGCGTGCCAGGAGATCGTCCTCCGGGGGGACGACGTCGACCTCAGGCTTCTCCCGATCCAGCGCTGCTGGCCCGGCGATCCCGCGCCGTTCATCACCCTGCCGGCGGTGATCACGAAGGACCCGCAGACGGGAGTACGCAACGTCGGCATGTATCGGATGCAGGTCGTCGACAAGAGCTCGACCTTCATGCACTGGCAGATGCACAAGGACGGCCGGGCGGATCTGCTGGCAGCCGAGGACGGGCGGATTCCGGTCGCGGTCGCGATCGGCCTCGACCCCGTCTCCACCTACTCCGCCAGCGCTCCGCTTCCACACCACCTGGACGAGCTCATGCTCGCGGGCTTCCTCCGCGGCGATCCGGTCGAGCTCGTGCGCTGCAAGACGATCGACCTCGAGGTGCCCGCGAACGCCGAGATCGTCCTGGAAGGACATGTCTCGAAGCACGACGTCGGAGTCGAGGGCCCCTTCGGTGACCACACCGGCTACTACTCGCATGCCGAAGAGTTCCCGATCTTCCGCATCTCCGCCATGACGATGCGGCGCGACGCCATCTACTCCTCGATCGTCGTCGGCAAGCCACCTGCCGAGGACGCGTGGCTCGGGAAGGCGACCGAGCGGATCTTCCTGCCCGCGGTCAAGATGACGCTGCCCGAGCTCGTCGACTACGACCTCCCGGTCGCGGGCGCGTTCCACAACTGCGTCATCGTCTCGATCCGCAAAGCCTTCCCCGGCCACGCGCAGAAGGTGATGCACGCGCTCTGGGGCCTCGGAATGCTCTCGCTGACGAAGTCGATCGTCGTCGTGGACGAGCACGTGAACGTGCATGACTACGCCGACGTCTTCTTCCGCGTGACCGCGAACGTGGATCCGAAACGGGACGTGCTCATCTCCGAGGGCCCGCTCGACCATCTGGATCATGCGCCCGGCCGGCAGTTCTACGGCGGGAAGCTCGGCATCGACGCCACGCACAAGCTTCCGGAGGAGGACGCCCGCGTCTGGCCGGAGGAGATCGTCATGTCCGACGACATCCGGGAACGGGTTTCGAGCCGCTGGGCGGAGTACGGCATCGCCTCTCCTGACGCACGCCGCCGCGACCAGTAAGAATCCACGCGTCAGGCGATACGTCGTTGACAGCGGCGGCGGCTGAGAGATTGAATTCAGACTAGGTCTCTAGTTGAGCACTAACAGTCCCGACACCCCACACGTTCCCGGGCCTAGCCTTTGGCCGATCGGTTTCGCGATCGGGGTGGCCTGTCTCCTGCTCGGTCTCGTCATCAGCTGGGTCGTGGCCGCGATCGGCGCGATCCTCGCCGTTGTCTTCGGAATCCTCTGGGCGCTCGACGTCACGCGTGATGTGCGCGGTCACGTGCCTGCGATCGCGCCCGAGAGGCGCGAGGCGGCGGCGATCCAGGAGGACGATGGCCCCGAGGAGCCCCTGCCCGCGTACTCGCGCTCCCGCTTCCTCGAGGCGTCTCTGATCGGTCTCTCGGCCGGCATGGGCGCCGTTCTCACGCTTCCCGTTCTCGGCTTCATGGTGCTTCCGTCGTTCACGAACGTGGACGAGGAGGAGGTCGACCTCGGTCCGATGGAGAACTTTCCCGAGGGCGAGTACGTGATTGCCACCTACCTGTCGAAGCCGGAGCAGGGTGAGGTCTCACGGCGGACCGCGTTCGTCCGCAACAACGGGATGAGCGAAGCGGGCGACCCCAGCTTCACCATTCTCTACAGCCGTTGCGTCCACCTCGGTTGTCCTGTCCAGCCGAACGGGCCGATCGACGAGGACTCGATCACGAAGATCAAGAACGTCGAGCTCAGGCCGGTGCTGGCGCAGTCGTTCGGCTGCCCGTGCCATGGCGGTCAGTACAACGCCGAGGGGAACCGCACGGCCGGCCCGCCGGTGCGCTCGCTCGACCGCTATGCGTTCTCGATCCGCAACGGCAACCTCGTTCTCGGCGATCTCTTCGCGGTCGGGAA
>JACCTK010000060.1 GCA_013812465.1 Actinomycetota bacterium | reverse complement strand
CCCGCCCGGCGTGCAGGCGGCCGGGCGCGACCACAAGCCCGAGCTTGGGCGCATGAAACGTCACGGTGAGATCGGCATCGACAACCGCGCCGACGACCTCGCCGGTCGAGGCATCGATCCCGGAAGGCAGGTCGACGCACACGACGGGAGCGTCAGCC
The DNA here is from genome assembly GCA_013812465.1 of Actinomycetota bacterium. The sequence goes on along the minus strand of JACCTK010000060.1, from coordinate 4,127 downwards.
GCGTTCATCCGCTCGATGACCGCAGCCGCATCCGGACGTGGCTCACCGCGAAATCCGGTTCCGAAGACCGCGTCCACGATCACGTCGTATCCCTCCACGTCCGCGGTCTCGTAGGCCTCGTAACCGGCTTCTTGCAGGATCCGGGCGGCCACGCGGCCGTCGCCGCCGTTCGCACCTCCACCACACACACACGCGAACCGCCGCGCCTCCGGGAAGGCCAGCATCGCCTCGCGCGCGACCGCGGCCCCGGCACGTTCCATCAGCTCCGGAACCGTGTCGGGAAAGCCCGGATACCGCTCCTCGGCGGCGCGCATCTCGGCTGCCGTATAGAGCGGCTCGTACATCCTCACTCGCGTGGAGCGACGACGCAAATGGCGGCCGCGAGCTCCCGCGAGTGCGTCATGGAGAGGTCGATCGAGCCCGCGCTCACCCGCTCCGCGAACGCCGCGGTTCGCCCGGAAAGGCTGACGCCGGGCTTTGGCCGGCCGACGATCTCCACCTCCCTCCAGGTGAAGCGAACGCCGCAGCCGAGCGCCTTGCCGACCGCCTCCTTCCCGGCGAAGCGCGCGCCGTAGCTCTCGGCGGGATCGGCACGGGAGTCGCAGTACGTCCGCTCGGCTTCGGTGAAACAGCGCTCGCGAAACCCAGGGCGCTCGAGGGCGCGTCGCACGCGCTCGATCTCGATCAGGTCGACCCCGACCTTCACCGGGGAAGGCCTCCGGTCAGGTCCTCTTCGAGCAGGGCGGGGAACTGGGCCAGCGAGGAGACGACGATGTCCGGGGAGGCTTCGGCAGTCTCGAGCGTTTCGGGGCGAAACTTTCCGGTCCGCACGAGCGCCGTCCGCATGCCGAAGAGACGCGCGCCACGGATGTCCGACTCGATGTCGTCGGTGACGAGCCAGGTCAGCTCGGGCTCAGCCTCGAGGACGTCGAGCGCGGCCGCGAAGTACGAGGGGCTCGGCTTTCCGAGCACGGTCGCCTCGACGCCGGTCGCATACTCGAGCCCGGCCACGAAGGCGCCTGAGTCGAGCATGGGCCCACGGCTCGTCTGCCACCACCTGTTCTTGTGCAGGCAATAGAGCGAGGCGCCGAGCTGAATCTCGCCGAAAGCACGCGCGAGATTCATGTAGCTGAACACCTGGTTCGGCTCGAGCGTCTCGTCGCACCCTCCGATGAGCACCGCGTCTGAGTCGTGCCCGACGAGCTCGAGCCCGTCGAGATCGGGGACGATCGACGTCATCGCGAGCGCCAGCACTCGCTTTCCGGCCAGCTCGCGCGCCGCTGCGCCCGCCGGCGTCTGGAGCTCGAGATCCTCCAGCGAGAACTCCATGCGCCGGAGCTCCTCGGCCAGACGGGCCCGCGGCCGCGTGGAGTTGTTCGAGACGAAACGGAGCGCATGACCTGCCTCTCGCAGCTCGGCGACGGCGTCGACAGCGCCCGGGATCGGCTCGCCCGAGACGTGCAGCACACCGTCGATGTCCAGCAGAATGCAGGCCATGGAGCGTGAGTCTATTCGGGTCACACGCTCCGTCTCCTTGCCGGTTTCGGAGATCGAGCTCAGGGTCTCGCGCTCGAGCGGGCCTGGTGGGCAGCACGCCCAGAAGTCGTCGACGCGCGTGGAGGCGGTGCTCGATGTCGAGGCGTCGGCGGCGCTGTCGGAGGTGCAGAAGCGGCGCGTGACGGGGAAGCAGGGGCCGGTGCTGCGGGCTGTCGCCCAAGACGAGCGGAGCCAGTCACGCAACCGGGAGCTCGCGACGGAGCGTCTGGTCGAGAAGCTCCGCCAGGCGCTCGCCGTCCCGCGGCGGCGCGTGGAGACGAAGCCGACCAAGTCGGCACGCGAGCGACGGCTCGAGTCGAAGCGCCGCCGCGCCAGGACGAAACAGCTTCGCCGGCCGCCATCGGGCGAGTAAGAGCCGCAGAAGAACCTGCCGAGCCGACGCGGCCGCGTTCCTAACAGTGCCTGTCCCTGTAAGCGTGAAAAGTGTGCGCCGATCTCTCCACCGCGAGCGGTCACTTTCGTCCGTCATGCGGGGAATCGACTCACGAAGACGCGGCGTTCCTAACAGTGCCTGTCCCTGTAAGCGTGAAAAGTCGGCGCGGATCTGCGCACAGGTCCAGTGTCCGAGCGAGACGGCGCCTGCGTAGGATCGAGGCGTGGACGTGGTCAACCTCGCCAGGCTCTTGCCAGAGCTGCCGACTGCGCGCACACAGCTGCTCGACAACCTCGGGCGCACTCGTCGCGAGGTCGGCCCGATCACGCGCGAGCTGTCGGATGCGCTCGCCGATCACATGAACATCCGCCGCGGCGAGGTGCACGAGGTCGTGTCCTTCTACTCGTTCCTACAGGCGCCGGCGGATGCCCTTCGCGTCTGCACTGGCCCGATCTGCGACTGCTATGGGGGACGCGGGCTCCTCGCCAGCACTCCGGGCGCGATCGAGGTCGCGTGCCTCGGCCACTGCGACCTCGCCCCGGTGATGACACGCGGCGACGAGATCATCCCCGCGGTCACACACGCGACGAACGACGGCCCAGCGATCGGGCTGGGACGACGCGACGAGACGCTCACCGACTACGAGACGCGCGGCGGTCTCGAGTTGGCCCGCAATCCGCTCTCACCCGAGCGCATCGTCGAGGAGCTCAAGGCGTCGGGTCTCACCGGGTACGGCGGCGCCGGGTTTCCCACGGGGATCAAATGGGAGGCCGTCTCGCGCGAGCCGGGCCCGCGGTTCGTGGTCGTCAACGCCGACGAGGGCGAGCCCGGGACGATCAAGGATCGCTACGTCATGGAGCTCCGCCCGCACCTGTTCCTCGAAGGCGTTCTGATCGCTATGAGCTTCGCCGAGGCGACCGAGGGACTGATCTACCTGCGCGAGGAGTACGCCACTGCTCGTAACAGACTGTTACAAGGAATCGACGAGCTCCGTGCCGCAGGGCTGCTCGCCGGCCGCTCGCTCGGGCTCGTGATCGGCGCGGGCGCGTACATCGCAGGCGAGGAGACGGCGATGCTGGAGTCGATGGAGGGTCGGCGCGCGATGCCGCGCCTCCGGCCACCGTTCCCGGCTCAGGTCGGATACCTCGGCCGCCCGACGCTGATCAACAACGTGGAGACGCTCGCGCACCTCCCTGCGATCCTCCGAAACGGCGGCGCCTGGTGGGCCGCGCTCGGCACGCGCGAGGCCGCGGGCACGCGGCTGTGGTCGGTCTCAGGCGCCGTGGCGCGCCCCGGCTGCTACGAGGCGCCGAACGGGATCACGACACGCGAGCTCGTCGATGACTATGCGGGCGGCTTCGAGGGGGAGCCAGGCGCGATCGTCCCTGGCGGCGCGGCGAGTGGGATCCTCCCCCTCTCGGCAATCGACACGCCGCTGACGCGCGACTCCCTCCGCGAATATGGCGCCGGCGTCGGATCCGCCGCGCTTCAGGTCTTCCCGAAGACCTACTCGCCGCTCCGTCTGCTCGCCGAGACGATGCGCTTCTTCGCCGAGGAGTCGTGCCAGAAGTGCACGCCCTGCCGGATCGGAAACCGCGCGCTCCACCATCTCTGCGAGGAGCTCGAGCACGGTCGGGCGCCAATGACTAGAGAGAAGGTCGATGAATGGCTGCTCGCAATGGAGAAGACGTCGATCTGCGGGCTAGGCCAGGCCTCCCCAATCCCGGTTCGGAACGCGATGGAGCACTGGCCCGAGCTATTTGCGCCGCTTGGCTGACGCCGACCGCCACCTTGCCGTTCATAGGATGGTCGCATGCCGGTCCATGAGGTGCAGGCCTCGAGCCGCGAGTACCTGGCTCTCGCGACGGCGCTCCTGCAGCGCGCTCGCCTCGCGGACACGGACGCGGGGTTATGGGAAGCCGCTGATCTTCAGTGGTGGTGGCGCACGCCTCGGCGCTCGGATGCGATGGACCACCTCTTCTGGGTCGATGACGAGGGACCCGTTGCGGGCGTCGTAATGACGGACTGGGGTCGAGCATGGGGGTGCGATCCCATCGTCGTTCCCGGGGCCTCGACCGTTCCGCTTCCCACCGTATGGGCGCGCGCCATCGAAGCCATCGACGAGTTGGGGCTCGAAGCGGTCGAAGTTCTGGCCCGCGACGACGAGGTCGAGCTGCTGGGCCTGCTGGCCGGCGCC
>JACCTK010000050.1 GCA_013812465.1 Actinomycetota bacterium | reverse complement strand
ACATCGTCGCGGAGGAGACGTACCAGTCGCTCGGAGGCAACCCTGCGTCCTGGCAGAACATCGCAACGCGTCTGAACAGGGAGGAAGCCGATGTGATCGTCACGTCGACTGCCGCAGCGTTCGGAGCGCAGGTCCCGATCCTGAACGGCCTGCGGACGCTCGGCAACAACACTCCGATGCTCAACTCGTGGGCGGGTGACGGGAACTACTGGTACACCCCGAACCCGATGGTCACGAACTACTACTACGTCACCTTCGCCTCGGCGTTCGGGGATGACCCGGTCGCGGCCGTCAACGCCCTCGCGAAGCGGAACAAGGCAGCGATCGCGAAGGGTGGGAGCACCGGCGGGTTCATCACAGGGCCGGCAGCGATCGACGGTCTGGTGACCGCGCTGAAGCGGACCGGGGGCTCGACGAACGGCGCCCGACTCGCGGCTGAGATGGAGAAGTTCAAGAACGTGACCACGCTGTCCGGCAAGGTCAGCTTCTCGAAGAGCCTGCACACGGTCTTCGGCCGGCAGTACCGGGTAATCCGGGTGCAGAACAACGTTCCCAAGGTCGTCGGGACGATCAAGGCGAAGGTCGTTCCGAAGATCTGACGGCCTTGGCCGATTCGGCAAGCGAGAGGCGGCCCGGGACAGCGCTCCGGGCGGCCTCGATCTCGCGTGCGTTCGAGGGCGTGCAGGCCCTGGCTGATGTAACTCTCGAGCTGCATCGGCACGAGGTCGTGGGGCTGATCGGGCCGAACGGCGCCGGCAAGTCGACGCTCGTCAACATCGTCACCGGCTTCGACTCTCCGGACGAAGGCACAGTCGAGCTGGAGGGCCGCGACATCACGCGCTGGCGGCCGGATCGCCGTGGTCGGCAGGGGCTCGCCCGAACGTTCCAGCACTCCCGCTCATTTCGCGGACTATCGGTGCGGGAAAACGTCGAGGTCTCGGCGCTCGGCGCTGGCCTCAGCCCGCGCGCTGCTCGCCGACGCGCCGAGGCGTTGCTCGAGCAGCTGCAGCTCACGCGGTATGCGAACGCTCCTGCTGGCGTGCTCGCGCACGGGGACGAGCGGCGGCTCGGTGTCGCGCGGGCGCTCGCGACTGAGCCGATGTTCGTCCTCATGGACGAGCCCGCTGCGGGTCTGCCCGAGGCGGAAGTGCCCGATTTCGCGGCCGTGATCCGGTCCGTGCGTGACGAGCATGACGCGGGTGTGCTCCTGATCGACCACAACATGGCGCTCGTGATGGACGTCTGCGACCGGATCCAGGTGTTGGACCACGGGGCGACGCTCGCGGAAGGGACACCGGTCGAGATCCGCGCCAACCTCGACGTCGCAGCCGCGTACCTGGGGGAGAGCGCCGTGCACGAGGAGAGCGCGTGAGCACGCCCGTGCTTCGGGTCGAGGGCATCTCGGTGGGCTACGGCGGAAACCCGGTCGTCCGCGATCTCTCGCTCGACGTCGGCGAGGGCGAGATCGTCGGGCTGATCGGCCCCAACGGCGCTGGCAAGTCCACCACACTGCACGCGCTCATGGGCCTCGTCCCGCTCCGAACCGGCGACGTCCGGTTCGACGGCCGATCGCTCCGCGGAAGAAGCCCGGAAAGGATCGCTCGCTCCGGAGTCGCGCTCGTCCCGGAGGGACGCCGTCTCTTTGGCGAGCTCAGCGTGGAGGAGAATCTGAGACTGGGACTGGCCGGGAGGCGCAAGAACGGCGCGGACAGTGATCCGCTCGGCGACGCCTACGCGCTCTTTCCGATCCTGGAGGAGTTCCGGACGAGGTCGGCAGGGGTGCTCTCGGGAGGCCAGCAGCAACAGCTCGCGATCGCCCGCGCGCTGGTCGCTGCGCCGAGCGTCCTCCTCCTCGACGAGCCCTCACTCGGGCTCGCGCCGACGGTCGTCGACCTCGTCTTCTCGACGCTGGCCACGATCCGCGACCAGGGGCTCGCGATTCTCCTCGTCGAGCAGCGCGCCCAGCGCACGGTCGCGCTCGCAGACCGGACGCATGTGCTCGCGAACGGCGAGCTTCGCCTGACCATGACTCCCAAGGACGCGGCCGATACCGACCGGATGGTCGCGGCGTACCTCTCGTGAGTTGTCTCCTTGCCAGCGGCCTCAGCGACTTCCTCGGCGATGCCGTCGACCTCCAGGTGCAGGTCGACGCGATCGGGCTAGGCGCGATCTTCGCGCTGATGGCCGTCGGCATCGGGCTCGTTTTCGGCGTGCTCCGGTTGGTGAACTTCGCCTACGGCCAGCTGATCATGGCCGGCGCGTTTGCGCTCGCGTTCGCCTCCGACCGGGGCTGGCCGGTTTGGGGGGGAATCGCACTCTGCTTTGTCGTCGTCATCGTGTTGTCGCTGGCGATGGAGCGCGCCGTCTTCCGTCCGCTGCGGACGCAGTCGCCGGCGGTGATGCTGATCGCGACCTTCGCTGTAGCGTTCCTGCTGCAGAGCATCGCTTTGCTCTGGTTCGGCCCACTCGGGAAGACCGCCGCTTCGCTTGCAGAGCTGAATCGACCGGTGACGATCGGCGAGGTCGATATCCGGAAGATCGCGATTGTCTCCATCGTGACCGCCGCCGTGTGCCTTGGATTGCTCATGTTGCTGCTCAACCGCACTTCGCTCGGCCTGCACATGCGAGCGGCGGCGATGGACTTTCAGACGGCGAGGCTCGTCGGTGTGCGCGCGAATCTCGTCAGCGCCGCGGCCGTGCTGATCGCGGGCGTCTTGGCCGCGATCGTGGCTGTCCTGCTGACCGTGCAGTTCCCGACCGTGACCCCGACCTTCGCGCTGCGGGAGACGATCATCGTGCTCGCGGGCGTCGTCGTCGGGGGGATGACGCGGCTCCTGCCGGCGACGCTCGGTGGCTTCGCGATCGGCTATGTGTCCGGGCTGCTCGGGGGCGCGCTGCCGACGGCGCAGAGCCAATACCTCCCGACGTTCGTGTTTGGTCTCGTGATCCTCGTCCTCCTCGTGCGGCCGGGAGGGCTCTTTCTGCGCGGCAGGGCGGCGGTGGAGCGCGTTTGAGAGCTGCGCGTGGAGCACTGGAGCTGGCGGCGCCCGTCGCGCTCGTGACAGGTGCGGCTCTGCTCGGCGCGCTCGTCTCACGCTCCACCGAGATCTACTTCATCAACGCGCTCGTCGCCGTGTCCATGGTCGTCGCGATCTACGTCTTCGTCGGCAACTCGGGCGTGCTCTCCTTCGGGCACATCAGCTTCGTCGCGGTGGGGGTCTGGACGGCGGGGGTGCTGTCTGTTCCAGAGCAGGAAAAGCCGGCGTTCATGCCCTATCTCTTCGACTTCCTCAGCGACACAACGGTCGGGAACATCCCGTCGCTTCTCGCCGCCGGCCTCGTCGCCGCCGCGTTCGCCCTGCTCGTCGGCTTGCCGTTGATGCGTCTTTCCGGGCTCGCAGCAGGCATCGCCACCTTCGCGGTGCTCGAGATCACAAACAACATCCTTCGCTACTACGAGAAGGTCGGGCCAGGGTTGAATACGTTCTCCTCCGTGCCCGAGACGACTGATCTCCGTCAGGCTGCGATCGGCGCCCTCGTAGTCATCGTCGCCGCGTTCGCGTACCAGCGGAGCCGCTTCGGACGCCAGCTCCGCGCCACGCGCGAGGATCCCGCCGCCGCGCGCGCGGTCGGGGTGTCCATCTACCGTCAGCGGCTCGGCGCCTTCGCGCTCTCCGGGTTTCTCGCCGGCCTCGCCGGCGGGCTGTACGTGCACTTCCTGCCGATCAACGTCGATGCCGTGTACCTCGATCTCACGTTCATCACGCTCGCGATGCTCGTCATCGGCGGGACGACGAGCCTCTGGGGCGCTGTGGTGGGGGCGCTAGCTGTCAGCGCGCTCGACTCCGTGCTCGCGAATGCGGAGAACGGCTTGGAGCTGCTCGGGCGCACACTCGAGGTTCCGGCGGGGACGAGGATCGTCGTCGTCAGCGCGCTGATGGCGCTCGTGCTCATCCTCAGGCCGAGTGGGCTGACGGGCGGGCGCGAGCTCTCGTTCGACCCGCTCCGGCGAAAGCTGCGAGCGTCGTGAAGGTGTGCGCCGTCGGCTGTGGCGCGGTCGGGTCGCTCTTCGCCGCGAACCTCGCGCAACTCGAGGATGTCGAGGTGTGGGCGTACGACCTCGATCGCGCGCATGTGGACGCGATCAACGCCAACGGGCTGCGGCTGATCGGGGCGGGAGACGTCTTGGGACCCGTTCGCGCGACGACCGACCCCTCGGAGCTGCCAGCCTGCGACTTCGGGATCGTGGCGACGAAAGCGATGCACACGGATGGCGCGGTGGCGGCGACTGCGCACGCGTTCGCCGACGGAGCCGTCGCCTCCCTGCAGAACGGCGTCGGCAACGAGGAGGTGATCGCGCGGCACGTCTCGCGCGTCATCCGTGGAACCACGTTTCCCGCGGGGAAAATTCTCTCGCCGGGAGTGGTGCAGTGGGACGTGAAGGGGGACACAACGCTCGGGCCGTTCGAGCCGAGCGCGGCCTCGGCCGCCGAGATCGAGCAGCTCGCGGACGCCTGCACCCGCGGGGGCATGCCGACGCTGGCAGTCGCCGACGCTCGGCCGGCGCAGTGGCGCAAGGTCGTCTTCAACGCGGCCACGAATCCGGTCGGCGCGCTGACCGGTCTCACACACGGTCGCGTGTGCGAGCGAGCAGATCTCCGTGCCCTGGTGAGCGCGCTCGTCGACGAGGGCAAGGCGGTCGCGGCGGCGCAGGGAATCACGCTCGATGCGGATCCGGAGGAGTTGATCGACCACGCCGCCCGTCCCGACGTCGCGTACGACCACAAAGCGAGCATGCTTCAGGACGTGGAGGCGCGAAGACGAACCGAGATCGACTACCTGAACGGTGGAATCGCGCGTTTCGGACGCGAGTTGGGCGTGCCGACTCCGCTGAACAACGCGCTGACGGCGCTCGTCAAGGCATTGGAGGACTCGTGGACCTAGAGCTCGAGCGTCGCTACACGAACGTGCGCGCAGCCATGGCCGAGCAGGACCTGGACGCGCTGGTCGTCGCCGGAAGCGAGTACTCCGGGTTCGAGGGCGCGGTGACGTACCTGTCGGGGTTCCAGATCGTCCATCGCTATGCGTACGTCGTGGTGCCAGCGGACGGCGAGCCCTTCGTGGTTTTCCCGAGCGAAGCGCGCTACGTTGGGGAGCACGGCGCCGCGCAGATCGAGCAGGTGTTCCACGACCGGCCGGGAGCGCACATGGCCGACCGCGCGCAGGGCGCCGGCTGGAGGCGCGTCGGCGTATACGGGCTCGAGTACGTGATGACCGTGCGTGACGAGCGCGCTCTCGAGTCGGCGGGTCTCGAGCTCGTCCCCTTCGACGTCGAGTTCGACCTCGCCCGCGCCGTGAAGAGCGACGCAGAGCTGGAGTCGGTGCGCGACTCCGTGCGCATCAACGAGCGCGGGTTCGAGATCTTCTTCGAGCACTACACGCCCGGAAAGTCAGCCGCCGAGGTGATGGCTAGAGCGGAGGAGTGGTTCATCGCCGAAGGCTGCGGGCGGCTGACTATGAACATGATTCTCACCGGCACGGACTCCTACGCGCGGCCCGAGTTCAAGATCGCCCGCCGCGAGGAGATCCTGTCGAAGTTCTTGCTTCCGTCACTCGAGGTCGCAGGCCCGGGGATGCACTGGGTCGAGGTCTCGCGTGCGATCGCAGCCGAGGACGCAGAGCTCTCCGAGGACACGGAACGGATGCTCGAGGCGTACCTCGAATACGACGAGGCGGCGCGGAGCGCGATGCGCCCGGGGGCGACCTGTCACGACGTGCATCGAGCGGTCTCAGCCGGCTTCCTCGAGCGCAGCTACCACCTCGGTCACATCACCGGGCACTCGATCGGGATGACCATGATCGAATTTCCGAAGATCGGGGAGGGCGTCGAGACGGAGCTCGCGGAGAACATGGTCTTCTCGATGCACCCGCACGCGATCGCCGCGAGCGGGGAGGACTGCGTCTACATGCAGGAGACTTGGCTGGTGACCGCCGAGGGCGGCGTTCCGCTTTCCACACTTCCGATGCAAGTCTTCCGCGCGTAGATGCTTGATCGGGAATTCACGGCGGGCCGGATGACGGCCACAACACGGCGCCGGATCGCCACCCTCCCTCGCCGTCCAGGCTCACTAGCCTGCACGACGAGTGAGAGCGTCGCCCGGCTTGGTCGTGACCGCCCCCGGCTGCGCGTCAATTCCCGATCAAGCATCTAGTTGAGATTCTCGTACGTCGAGCTCCCCGGTGAGCTGCGACCGCTGATCCGACCGGTGGTCCCCATCC
>JACCTK010000024.1 GCA_013812465.1 Actinomycetota bacterium | reverse complement strand
CCCAACCCCTGTCCGTAACTCCTGACAGCAGACCGAACACCGCTCTCGGCTGAGCGTCCGCAGCGCATCATTCTGCCGCACTAGCCGACCCAGCTTCCTCGAGCCGGGTCGGCTACCGCAGCCGCCGTAGCGGACGTCGACGGTTGCGAGACCGCTACCGCCGTCGACCGCGCTCCTGCGCCAGCAGCGCTCCAAGCGGGTTCGTTCCGGGCATCGCCGCACATGTTCGAGGACATGGGGCTCGAGCAGGAGATCCTCGGGCTGCAGGTGCGCGAGACCGCCGAAGGGTGGCGCTTCGACCATCGTGCCGGCGGATACTCCGACCGGGTCGTCGCGCTCGCGATGGCACTCCAGGCGGCGGTCAAGACGCGACAGGGAAGTGCGCGGCCGCTGCGGGCAGCCTCGGCCGTCGCACGTCTGGGAGGCCGGCCGCGCGGTTTTCGGGCTCGGCCCGAAGTGGATGTGCGCATCGCGCAGCGAAGGCTCGAGGAGCGGATAGGCAGCGCAAGTGACCCGGTCGCCGACGCGCTCGGGGCGACGACTTATACGAGCGCGTCGATCAAGCAAGCGGAGGATCTCGCGTTGGGTCGTAGGCGACGCTCTCGCGGGTATTGGATCCAGCCACGATGAAGCGGCCGATACCTCTTGTTTACGCGACGCGACGAGCCCTGGCCGAGGCTGATGCGCTGCTCCCGCGCGGGGCGCTCCTGGAGGAGGCCGTTGCCGAGCAGATCCTGCGCGGAAACGTTTCCCGGGCAGACGACGCTACCTGGTACGTGTTCGAACCCTCAACCTGGCGCGCCCGCGCCCGCAGGGAGCCCGGCCGTCTTCGGGCGAGGCCGCGAGTGTGGACCGTCTTGCACGTGCAAGACCTAACGAACAGGAGGACCGATGCCACTGCGCACATCAAGGCGTGAAAAGCCCGTCGACGAACTCAGCGATCGCGAGCTGCGAAAGCGCATCCACGGGGTAGAGACGACCGTCGCGAATCTGCCACCGCCAGAGACCAGCGCCGAGGAGCGGGATAAGGCGCTGGCGCTGGCTCGGGCCGCAACAGCGCAGCTACCCGCGCTTCGAGCGGAGATGAAAGCCCGAGAGCGGCTCGCGCGGCACCGCGAGACGGAGAAGGCGGCGCTTCGGGGCGGCTACGAGCGAGCCCGCGAGGTTCTGCCGCCCGGCGCGATCGAGGGGGTCCAGCGGCTTGGGCAGGACGTCGGGCTCAAGCTCGACGTGAAGAAGTTGGGCGCTGACGAGCGCGGCATGGTGCTGAAGTTGTGGTCATCCGTCCATGCGGGTGACGCCTCGCCCGAAGAGCGCACGGAGTTCGAGGCGCTTGTCGAGAAGGCAGCCGACCGTCCTGGCGTCTTCGCTGAGCGCCGTGCGGAGGCCGCTGCAAAGAGGCAACGCAACGAACTTCTAGAGGAGGCACATACAGCCATGCTCCCCCGCCGTCGCCGCTACGAGGAGCCCGGCGCCGTCGTTCTGCCACGCTGGGTGTTCGCGGCGCTACAAAGCTCCCAAAAGGGTCAGTGGACGGTCGCGGACGTGGGGACGGTCGCGGTCTTCATGTCGATGTTCGAGGAACGCCGTTCGCTGATCATCGATACGCACTTCGAGGACGCGGAGGAGGGCGAGCCCGTCCTCGTCGGTCGCGGCTCACTTACACGGATCCGGTTCGAGCCCGGCGTGAATCCGCAACTGGAGGCACCGACTGGTGCAGGCCACGTCGATCTTCCTAGAGCGGTTGAGCGGTTGGCCGCGAACGGCTGGTTCGATGTTCGGGAGCTTCGCGGCGGAATAGAGATTCGTCTCGGTGAGCGGGCGAGGAAGCTGCTAGAGCGGTAGACGGCGAGCGGGTAACGCGCAGTGGCCGTCGTCGTCGAGATCAAAGGGAAGTTCGCGGATGTGACCTGTCCGGTCTGCCGCCTTCCGCGCAGCATCTCGCGACGGCAGGCGCACCGGATCGGTAGGGGCAAAACGGACGGCCGTTGCCGATCCTGCCGTCACCCGCAGCCCGAGCGTCTGCCCCCAGACGACGAAGACCGGCTCTACTGGCTAGCGCGATTCGACGACGAGGAGATCGTCGAGATGGCCACCGCTTACTACGGCCGCGGTAAGCGCGAGGCCGTTGCCGCGTGGCGGGCTCGCCTCGCCATTACCGCTGGGCCGTAGTCGGTACCGCTGGCGGTAGCCGGAGCGTGACTCTGATCGGGCTCCATCCAACGTGGTCTTCATCGGTCCAGACCACACGGGGACCACATCTGCACGCGATTCGGCGGTTTCCCCGGACAGGACGATGGCTTTGTTGAGCGGAGGTGTCTGACTGTAAGGGCTTTGCAAATCCCCCCAGAAAGGGGACGTCCGGTACGTCTCACTGGACGAATACGCAAGGGACACCAATCCCCCACTGCGGAAGGGAAGGGCGACGAAATGTCTGCGGCTGAACTCGAGGTTCTGTACGTCTCCGAGATCGACCGAATCGAGCAATGGCGCCACGAGGAGCTCGAGCGCGCGGGGTACGACGCCGAGAGCGCGCTCGTCCTCTCAGCGAGCCACGACGTCGACCTGCACAAGGCCGTCGGCCTGCTCGAGCGGGGATGCTCGGTGGAGCTCGCTCTCCAGATTCTCTTGTAACGCGGGGGAACTACCGCGGGGGAACCCATGGTTCCCCCGGCGAGCCCCCTCCTTCTGAGCAACGCACTGAGTTCGCGGCGCTAGGCCTCCCGGCCGGCAAAGCCGGCCTCCGGCTCGATCTACGCTCGCAATGAGCGCGGTGTCTCTTAGTGCGGTGGTGGTTCCTGCGGTGCTTAGCCGCGGAGGTGGGCACAATGCCCGCCGATGCTTCCGCTTCTCTCCATCCCCTCGCCTGAGTCGAGCACGGTCGAGCTCGGGCCGCTCTCGATCCACTTCTACGGCCTGACCCTGCTCGTCGCGATCGCTGCGGCGGTCGCGATCACCGGGATTCGCTGGACGCGTCGCGGCGGTGACTGGGATCTCATCTTCCGCCTCGCCGTGTGGGGCGTCGCAGCCGGGATCATCGGAGCGCGGCTGTACCACGTCGTCACGAGCTGGGACGAGCTGCCGGACGAGTGGTGGGGGCCGTTTGCGATCTGGAAGGGCGGGCTCGGGGTCTGGGGTGGGATCGGGCTCGGGGTGATCGTGGGCGCGATCGTCGCCAGGCGCTCCGGAGCAGATGTCCCGAGGCTCATGGACTGCGTCGCTCCGGGTCTGCTCGTCGCCCAGGGCATCGGACGCTTCGGGAACTGGTGGAACCAAGAGCTTTTCGGTGGCCCGACAGATCTCCCGTGGGGGCTCGAGATCTCTCCCGCCAACCGGCCGATCGAGGACGTCGAGCAGGAGACGTTCCATCCCACCTTCCTGTACGAGGCGCTCTGGAGCTTCAGCGCGGCGGGCG
>JACCTK010000015.1 GCA_013812465.1 Actinomycetota bacterium | reverse complement strand
GGGTGGCGGACGGGACTCGAACCCGCGACCACCGGGACCACAACCCGGGGCTCTACCAACTGAGCTACCGCCACCGCGGTTGACACAGGATAGCCTGGGTGCGTTTACACGAGCCGGCGCTCGAGGTACGACGCGAGTCGCGTCAGCGGGAACGAGATCAAAAAGAAGACCACCATCACCGCCCCGTAGATCTCGAACGAGTGGATCTCGCCGAGGCCGATCGGTGGCGGCGCGGTCAAGCGCTCGACCTGGCGTTCCCCTGACTCGAGCAGCTCGTTCGCCCCGATCACCTGGGCGATCGTCGTGTTCTGGATGATGTTCACGAGAAGGCTTACGATCGGGGGCAGGAGCCGGCGGAGCGCCTGCGGAAGGATCACGAATGCGTGGCGACCCACCCAGCCGAAACCGAGCGCGGCCGCAGCCTCGTGCTGCTCCCGCGGGATCGACTCGACGGCGCCCCTCGTCGCCTCGGCGACCTGCGCGCTCCCCCAGAGGGTGAGCCCGATCGCTGCGGCGGTGAGAGCCTCGAACCGCAGTTGCACGCTGACCGTGGGCAGCGCGAAGTAGATCATGAAGATGGTCACGAGAATCGGGAGCCCTCGCCATGTCTCGATGTACGCGCGGATGAGTCCGCGCAGCGGCAGGAACTTGATGGTGAGGAGCGTCCCGAGGGTGATCCCGATCAGCGTGCTACCTGCGAGCGCGATCGCGGCGATCTTGAGCGTTCCCGGAAGGCCCTCCGTGAACATGTAGTCGGCGACTTCGCGAACCCAGTCCGGGAAGGTCATCTAGCGCTCCTCCGGGAGGGCTAGCCGCGACTCGACGAATCGAATCAGGGCCGACATCGTCCAGACGAGGATCAGGTAGGTGAGCGCCAGAACCGTGAAGGTCTCGACCGTCTCGAGCGTCAGCGCCTGGATCTGGAGCGCGGTCGTCGTCAGCTCCGGGTAGCTGATGACGTAGAGGAGCGAGGTGTTCTTGAGGACGCTGATGTACGTGTTGATCGACGACGGCAACGCGATGCGGCCGCCGATGGGGAGCGTCACGTTGAGAAAAGTCGCGAGCCTCGAGAATCCGAGCGCGAACCCGGCTTCCCGATAGCGTGTCGGCACCGCCTCGAAGCCCGCTCGGAAGTTCTCCGTGTTGAACGCGCCGCCCCAGATCATCACGGAGACCCAGGCGACGGTGAACGCCTCCAGCCGGATGCCCGGCCATGGCCCGACGTCCTGGGTCAGTCCGAAGTAGAGGAAGAAGATCTGAACGAGGATCGGCGTGTTCCGGATCACCTCGACGTAGATCGCCGCGACCTGGCTGACGACCGGGATCCGGTGCGCGCGAGCGGCTCCCAGGATCAGGCCGATGAAGAACGCTCCCACGATCGCGATGGCAGAGACGGTGAGCGTCCGGCGGAGGCCCGCCAGGAGCTCGTCGGAGTTGTCCTGGACGAACGACCACAGGTCCGAGAAGAACCCGGCGGCCAGGACAGCGGTCATGGAAACGCAGGAGCGGCCGCGCTGGCGGCCGCTCCTTGTTTCGTTGCGATCCGTGCTCTCGCTACGAGCACACCGTCGTGATATCGCCCTGGGCGTAGCCGAACGTCTGCTTCGGCCTCAGGATGTTCTTCGAGAACGGCGCCACCTGTTTCGGCGGCACCGTGTTCTTCAGGATGGGCAAGAAGGCGTCGCGCTTCTTCATGACGTTGAGCCGCGAGTCGACCCAAGCCTTGAGCGCCGTGTTGCCCTGCTTGATCCCGATGCCGTACGGCTGAGCGAGGAAGAGATCGTCCGTCAGCTTGAGCGCAGGATCGGTGACGGCGATCCCGAGGAGGATCGTGTCGTCGAACATCAGTGCATCCGCCCTGCCGTCCCGGAACGCTAAGAGCGCGTTCGTGAAGCTGTCCGTGACGATGAGCTTCGTGTCCTTGTAACAATTCTTGACCCAGCGGTCGTAGATGGATCCGGATGTGGTCGCGATCGTCTTTCCTGCCATGTCCCGGAGAGACTGGAGCGAGCCGCTATTTCGGACGAGCAAGCGCCCCGTCGCCTTGTAGTAGGCGCGAGAGAAGTCGATGCGCGTCTCGCGGTCGGTGTTGTAGGTGAAGGTCGCGATGACGAGGTCGACGCGGTCGGTCGTCAGCGCCGGCTCGCGTGACGGCGTCGTGACGCAGGAGAGAGTGACCC
>JACCTK010000407.1 GCA_013812465.1 Actinomycetota bacterium | reverse complement strand
GTGCTCATCACCTTCGGGCTCTCCTACTTCGCGCTCAACGTGCTGATGCTCGCGCTCGCGGAGTGGATCGCGCCCCGCTTCTCGATCGACGGCTTCTGGACGTACGTCGGGGCGCCGGTCGTGGTCTGGCTCGTCAACGTCGTCGTCGGAAAGCTGCTCGACCGCGTTCGCGGCTGAGCCCGGCTCTTCAGACCTCGAGTTCGACGAGGAGCGTCCCGCCGGCGATCCGGTCTCCGGCGCTGACGTGGACAGCGGTGACGGTGCCGCCGAACGGCGAGGAGACGGGAATCTCCATCTTCATCGCCTCGAGCACGACGAGCGGGCGCCGCGGCTGAATCTCGTCGCCGGGCTCGACCTCGACCCGGATCACCGTGCCTGGCATCGGCGCAGTCACTGCGCTTTCTCCCGACTTCGGACCGTGCGCGGACGCGGTCGAGTCGACGTCGGGTGGCGCGGCGGGTGGGGGACTGCGCAGGTTCAGTCGCCAAGGGCGGTTCCAGGCGGCTGCGACCCGCAGGAGCGGGGGAGAGGAGAGCGGAGGATGCTCGACCACAAACGCCGTGGTCGCCTCGCCGGCGCGCACGATGGGATGGGACACGAGCCAGCGCAGGAACCGGAGGTTGGTCGTGACGCCCTGGATCTCGGTCTCCGCGAGCGCGACGGCGAGAATCTCGAGCGCCTCGTCTCGGTTGCGCCCGCGCGCAATGAGCTTGGCGATCATCGGGTCGTACGCGAGGCCGATCTCGTCTCCCTCCTCGACCCCCAAATCGACCCGAATGCCGACCGTGCCTGGAACGCCTTGTAACAGACTGTTACTTGGCAAGGTCAGCCGCTCGATCGCTCCGGTCTGAGGAAGAAAGGTGCGTGGATCCTCGGCGTAGAGACGCACCTCGACCGCGTGCCCTTCCACCTTGTAACAGTCTGTTGCAAGGGGTTCGCCTGCCGCGATGCGGAGTTGCGCGGCGACGATGTCGAGGCCGGTCACGGCCTCGGTGACTGGGTGCTCGACTTGGATTCGCCCGTTGAGCTCGAGGAAGAAGAAGTCGTCGCCGTCGACGACGAACTCGACCGTTCCCGCGCTCTGGTAGCCGATCGCTCGGCCGAAGGCGACCGCGGCCTCCAGCATTGCAGCGCGCAGGCGGGTGGCCAGGCTCGGCGCCGGCGCTTCCTCGAGAACTTTCTGGTGGCGTCGCTGTACCGAGCAGTCGCGCTCACCGAGGGCGAGGATCTTTCCGTGCGAGTCGGCCAAGAGCTGGACCTCGATGTGTCGCGGTCGCTCGAGGTAGCGCTCCAAGTAGAGCGTTCCGTCACCGAACGCGCTCGCGGCCTCCCGCCGGGCGGCGGCGAGCGCGTTGTCGAGCTCGGCAGGAGCGCGCACGACCCGCATGCCACGGCCTCCGCCGCCCGCCGAGGCCTTCACGACGAGCGGGAAGCCGATCTCCTCCGGAGCCCCTTCGGGAAGCGTCGGCACCCCGGCCTCGCGAGCGATTCTCTTCGCCGTGAGCTTGTCCCCTCCCAGCCGCAGCGCTTCCGCCGGCGGCCCGACCCAGGTCAGCCCAGCGGCGTCGACAGCGTCCGCGAACCACGCGCGCTCGGCCAGAAACCCATACCCGGGATGGATCGCATCCGCGCCCGCCTGCTTGGCGGCACGGACGTGCTCCTCCGAATGGAGATAGCTCGCGATCTCGACGACCTCGTCTGCCGAGCGGGTGTGCAGCGAGCCGGTGTCGTCGGGCGCTGCGACCGCCACGGTCGCGATGCCGAGCTCGCGGCAGGTGCGAAAGATGCGGACTGCGATCTCGCCGCGGTTCGCCACGAGTAGCTTCTCAATCGGCACGAGCGGAGCTTACGGACGCTAGGCTCGAGCCATGCCGGAGGCGCACGGAGGGAGGCTCTTCGACCACATTCATCTGCGCGTCGCGGATCTCGAGGCGAGCAAGCGCTTCTACGCCGGCGCGCTCGCGTCGCTCGGCGTCGAGCTGTCGGGGGAAGGCGACGGCTGGTTCTCGGCCGACGAGCTCTTCGTCTCGGACGACGGCCCGCGCACGACCGATCTCCATTTCGCCTTCCAGGCGCCCGATCGCGAGACCGTCGATCGCTTCCACGAGGCCGCGCTCGCCGCGGGCGGGCGCGACAACGGCGGACCGGGCGAGCGTTCGTACCACCCCGGTTATTACGCCGCGTACGTCCTCGATCCCGATAGATACATACAAACATTGATGCACTGACGATACTGCTGACAGCGGTTTCCTAAGCCCCACAGAAGTGACGTGGATACAGGGATTCCGCTCAACCGTGCGGAAAGCATGTCTGTAGAGACCGCTCCAGACCGGTCGAAACCGTTCGAGGCGCACCGTCTGTGTCCCACGTGTGTCCCACAGTGCCCCGGCGTGAGTCGAACACGCGCACGCGCTTTAGGAGAGCGCTGCTCTATCCACTGAGCTACGGGGGCCTATCGAAGGAGCGTACCCCAGCTCGGCGGAGCCTCACCCCAGCAGAGACGGCTTGATCATCCAGACGAGTTGCCAGAATCGGCGATGAGTGGTCTCGAAAGGTGGACCCCAACTTGTCGATTACGGGACGACGTCGTCAGCAGTCGTCAGAGCACGTAACCATGCGGATTGTGCACCGTAGCGAGGTCACAATTGGGAACCGTTGGTCAGTGTGATCTGACCCAGATCTGACCCCGCTCGCGAGCTTCCCCTGTGTCAGAGAGGCGTGCCGGGCGAGCCCGCGCGATGCGGGCGCAAGAATCCGCGCCTCTTCAGTCACGCTTAGAGGGAGAAGCGAGACTCCTCGAGCGTCAAGCGAGAGCACACTCGCACAGGCGAGGTTCGATCCATCTTCTTACGCTGCCCGTTTGTAACGAACGCGCTCCATATTTATAGGAGGCGAGCCACAAAGGTCGCGGCGCTGCGAAGCGAAGACCGTGCGCGGGGTTCAGGGCGTCCAGCCGCCGGAGAGCGGCTCGCCCATGCGCAGCCCGAACCGCTGCAGCAACTCGGGAA
>JACCTK010000379.1 GCA_013812465.1 Actinomycetota bacterium | reverse complement strand
CTACTTCTGCGACCCGCAGAGCCCCTGGCAGCGCGGCACAAACGAAAACACCAACGGGCTGCTGCGCCAGTACTTCCCCAGGGGCACGGATCTCGCCCGGCACTCCCGCGACGACCTCGAAGCGGTCTCGAACGCCCTCAACAGCCGACCACGCAAGACCCTCGGATGGAAGACACCCGCCGAGGCCGTCGACGAACTTCTACGCTCCGTACAACAAGCCGGTGTTGCGACGATCCCTTGAGCTCAGGCTGTACACGTTGGTCAGGTATCCGAGCCATCGTGGCTCCGGCGTCGGTCGCGGGATCTTGTCGACAAGGCCGATGAACACGTGCGAGACGATCTCGCCGGCGATCTCGGCGACCCAGACGGACCATCGTCCGTCCTTCAGTCCAGAGCCGACGATCTCCTCGAACGCGGTGCAGAAATCCGGACGTGGAGACGAGATCGGGCCGTCCTCGAGGGTGAACTCGTAGCGGAGGCGAGCAAGCGCGGCCACGTCTCGATCCGTCGCCTGGCGGATGCGTGGCGCCTCCATCCACGGGAACGTACTCGGGGCGCCGTCGGCTCGTTGCGCCGGCAGCGGCCGCCTCCGCCCGCAGCAACACCAACCAGCCCCAGGGGCACTCCCGTGCCCCTACTGACACGGTATCTGCGATCTCGTCACAGCTGGTCCACGGGAGTGCGTCTAAAGCGCGTCAATTGAACCGCTGCTGCGTCCCCTCGAGACCCTCGACCAGCACGCTCTCCACGGCATCGGCCGCCCGCGAGACGATCGTGTCCGCGTCGTCTTCGCTCGTGAACGGTGAGAGGACGTAGTCCGCGACCGGACGCGCATCCCCCCGCCCCGGCCGCCCCACGCCGACTCTCAGCCGCAAGAACTCCGGCGTGCCGAGAACCTGCGCAATCGAGCGCAGGCCGTTGTGACCCGCAAGCCCCCCACCTGCTCGAGCCTGTAGTCGACCGACGTCCAGATCCACATCGTCGTGGACGACGAGAACATCCTCCGGCGGGAGCTTGAAGAAACGGGCGGCGGCTGAGATCGATCGGCCCGAGTCGTTCATGTACGTCTCGGGCTCCAGCAGCGCAACGCGCGTGCCCCCGATCCGGGTCTCGGCGAGGCGTCCGCTGAACTTCGAGCGAAACGAGCCGTCGTGACGACGAGCGAGCTCGTCGATGACCATCCAGCCGACGTTGTGCCGATCGGCGACATGCTCGCGGCCGGGATTCCCGAGACCCGCGATGAGCAGCTCGAGGGTCGGGGCAGGCCCGCCCCGACGAAAGAGGCGCACCGGGGTTACTCCTCGTCGTCGGAAGAAGCGTCGGAAGCCTCGCCGGCTTCGTCCCCTTCTTCTGCGCCCTCCGCAGGCTCCTCGCCCTCTTCGAGGGCTTCGGCCTCGGCTGCAGCGGCCGCCTCGGCCTCTTCGAGCTCGGCGAAGCCGCGCGACATCGCAACCGTCACGATCACCGTCTCGTGCAGGTCATCGAGCAACGTGACTCCCTCAGGAACCGAGATGTCCTCGAGTCGAAGGATGTCGCCGATGTCCATGGCGGTCACGTCGACGTCGATGTGCTCGGGGACGTCCATGGGAAGCGCTTCGACCTGCAGCTCGCGGGAGACCAGCGAGACGACGCCGCCTGCTTTGGCTCCGACCGCCTCGCCGACGAGCTGAACGACGACCGAGGCCTGAATCGGCTGGTCGAGCCGCACCTCACGCAAGTCGATATGAGAGATCTTTCCGCGCACCGGGTCTTGCTGGTACTCCGCGAGGATCGAAGGATGAACGGTTTTCTGCCCCTCGAGGACGACATCGAGGATCGCGTGCATGCCCGACGGCCCCGTCATCGCCGTTCGCAAGTTCCTTTCGGGGACGGAGATCGCGCGCGCGTGACCCTTCCCGTACAGAACGCCCGGCACGATGCCTTCTTTGCGCAGGCGCCGAGCGTGGCGCGAGCCGCGCTCGTCACGTTCTTGAACCTCGAGCTTGAACCGGTCTCCAGACATCGGCGGCGGATTGTAGCGGGCGCCTTACGGCCGCAGGACGTAGAAACGCCAGAAGTCGTTCTCGATCGGCGCGATCTCGACACTGCCGAATCCGGCCGTACGAGCGTAGCGCTCCAGTGTCTCGGCGCGCATGACGGTTCCGGTCCCCGCGGCGTCCTCACCGATCATCCCCACTGGCAGGCAGTGCAGGACGCTGAATCCGTAATAGAGACGCTCGAGCTCGTCGTCCGCGGCGCCAAACGCCTCGGATGTGAGCTCGTCGCCCACGAGCACGCAGCCGCCCTCACTCAACAGATCGCGGGCTGCCTGCAGCACGGCGACCGGATACGACATGTCGTGGACGGCCTCGAAGATGGTGACGAGGTCGTAACGGCCACGAAGCTGCGGATCGGCGCCGTCGCGCACGTGAAAGTCCACGCGGTCCTCGACTCCGCTGCCGGCGAGGTACGCGCGTGCCTCCTCGATGGAGGGAGCGTCGAGATCGATCCCGTCGACGCTCACCTTCGGATACCCCGTCGCGATAGCGACGCTGGAGACGCCGCCTCCACAGGCGAGATCCGCGACTCGCGCGGGCGGATCGGCACGCAGGCGCGCGTCGACAGCGGAGAGGGCCGGTAGCCACTCTTGAGCCAGCAGCTGGACGAACATCGGACGCGTGAAAGCGGCTTGCGCCCGATAGAGGTCGCTCCCGTACTGGCCGTAGGGAACTCCCTCGCCGGTTCGGTAAGCCTCGACGAGCGCGTCGATCGGACGCACGCACCCGAGCAGAAACTGCGCAAAGGGAGCGACGTAGTTGAGGCTGTCCTCGTGGAGCAGCGGCTCCTGGTGACCCGCCGGTAGCGTGAATCGCCACTCGTCGCCGTCACGCTCCGCTTCGAGAATTCCTGTCGTCGCCTGCTGCTCCAACCACTCCCGCGCGTACCGCTCGTCGATCGCCGCGGCCGCGGAGACGCTCGCAGACGTCATTGCGCCGCCCTCGGCGAGATGCCGATAGAGGCCGAGCCTCACACCCAAGTAGACGCCGACGAGGTCGAATGCGCCGACCGTCGCGCTGAACAGCCGCTCGACGAGGGCATCCCGATGCGCAGTCGCCGACTCGGTCATGTCGCTAGAAGAGCTGGTTCTCGCCGCCGAAGATCGCGGAGACCGACTCATCGGCGAAGACGTTCATGATCGTCTCGGCGAGTAGCCCGGAGACGGTGAGGACCGTCATCCCCGGCGGTCGGCGAAGCGGATCGACCGGCACCGTATCGGTGACGACGATGCCTCCGAGATCGGCCGCGGCGAACCGCTCGAGCGCGTCCCCGGAGAAGAGTCCATGGGTGGCGAACACCCACACGTCGCTGGCGCCCGCCTCCCGGAGCGCGCGAGCGCCCTCGAGCAACGTGTTGCCGCTCGAGATGTTGTCGTCGCCGACGATCGCGACCTTCCCCTCCACCCGGCCCGTGATCTCCGTGACCGAGGCGACGTCGTGCGCCGGGCGGGTCTTGTGCATGATCGCGAAGTCGGCGCCGATCATCTCGGCGAAGCGCACGGCGTGCCGCGCGCGTCCGGCGTCGGGAGCGACCGAGACGACGCGGTCTCCGATCAAACCCAGGTCGCGGAAATGCTGCGCGAACAGCGGGAGCGCGGTCATGTGGTCGACGGGAATCGTGAAGAAGCCCTGGATCTGGCCGGCATGAAGATCCATCGTCAGCACGCGGTCGACGCCGGCCATCTGCAGCATGTCGGCGAGGAGGCGGCTCGAGATCGGCTCGCGCGGTTTAGCCTTCCGATCCTGCCGTGAGTAGGGGAACCAGGGGATGACGGCCGTGATGCGCTTCGCGGACGCGAGCCTGGCCGCCTGGATCATGAACAAAAGCTCCATGATGTTCTGGCCGACGGGCTGGTATCCCGTCTGCACGAGGAAGACGTCCGCGCCGCGGATCGACTCGCAGTAGCGGCAGTACGTCTCTCCGTTCGCGAAGGTGACGAGCTCGATCTCGCCGAGCTCGACGTTCAGCTGCTCGGCGATCTTCGAGGCCAGCTCGGGGTGCGAGCGGCCGGCGAAGACCATCAGCCGCTTCTGTGGGGTGAGCGGTATCGCGTGACCGGTTGTCATCTCGACCTCGGGCACCTCGACCTCGAGGCCGGGCAGCGTCTGCTCAATCGTCCCGCTTTCCACCCCGCCCCTCCTTGTTCAGCTGCTTCGTCCGGGCAATGGCGAGCGCGCCCGGAGGGACATCCTCTGTGATGACGGAGCCGGCTGCAATCCATGCGTCGTCGCCGATCGACACCGGGGCGACGAAGGCATTGTCGACGCCGGTCCTGACGTTGCGCCCGATGACTGTTCGCTCCTTCGCCCGCGTCGCGTGGTCTTGGTTCACGGTGATGTTTCCCGCGGCGATGTTCGAGTCCTCACCGACGTCCGCGTCGCCGATGTAGGAGAGATGCGGAACCTTCGTTCTCTCGCCGATCCGCGAGTTCTTGATCTCCACGAATGTGCCCGCCTTCGAGCTCGCCTCGAGAACCGTACCGGGTCGAAGGTAACAGAACGGGCCTACGAGAGCTCCCACGCCCACGACCGCATCGTGGAGCACCGCATGCGGCCCGATTTCAGCCTCGGCGGCGACGCGCGAAGCGCCACGGACGACCGTGAACGGATGGATCACCGCATCGGGCTCGAGGACGGCATCGGCGTCGATCCACGTTGTCGACGGGTCGACGATCGTCACGCCCGCGAGCATATGGGCCTCGTTGATTCGGTCACGCAGCGCCGCGGCGGCGCCAGCGAGCTCCGACCGCGTGTTGACCCCTTCGGCCTCCATGGACTCTCCTCCCTCGTGCACTGAGACGCGCTCGCCCTCGGCGACGAGGAGCGAGACGGTGTCGGTCAGATAGAGCTCGCCTTGAGCGTTCTTCGGAGTCAGGCGCTCGAGAACAGGCCACAGACAATCGGCGCGGAAGACGTAGATCGAGGAGTTGACCTCCCGTAGCGCCAGCTCCTCGTCGCTTGCGTCGGCGGCTTCGACGATCGCCGCCAGCGCTCCTGAGCCGTTTCGGACGACCCTGCCGTACTCGCGAGGGTCGTCAGGCTCGAACGAGAGCACGGTTGCCGCCGCAGCCTCGCGCCGGTGCGTGTCGAGGAGCTCGCGAAGCAGCGCGGAGGTCAGGAGCGGCGTGTCGCCCGAGAGCACGAGCACCTCCTCGACGCTTTCGAGCGCGGCTCGCGCGCTTCGCACCGCGTCTCCGGTTCCGAGCGGTGTCTCCTGCACGGCCACGGCGACATCTTCGAAGACATCGGCGGTAGAGGGCGCGGCGACGACTACGAGCGGGTCGGCATCGAGCTCGCGCGCGGTGCTCAGAACCCAATCCACCATCCGCCGGCCGAGCAGCGAGTGCAAGTGCTTCGGGGTGGCGGAGCGCATGCGCGTGCCGAGACCGGCAGCCATCACGACCGCGCCGAGCCTCGAGTCTTTCATCTGGGGCATGGTGGCTGGGGCGCCAGGATTCGAACCTGGGATCACGGGACCAAAACCCGTTGCCTTACCGCTTGGCCACGCCCCAGAGCCCGCCCATCTTGCCAGTCGCCGCGGGTCTCATACCCGACGCCCGATTGGACGCGCCAGCCACATGCGGGCAACGTCGCGCAGAGCCGACGCGGCGTGCTCCGCGATCTCGGTCCGCGCGAAGAGCCCATACACGACAGGACCCGCGCCCGTGACATCCGCGCGGAAGGCGCCGAGCGCTTCTAGATCTCGCGCCAACGGAGAGGAGACGAGGTCGTTTCCAGGAAGGCTCGCCAGGTCCGTCGCGTCGGCCACTTGGTCGAGCGCACCGAGGAGACGCGACCGGCGCTGCTCGAACCCCTCGGCGCCGCGACGCTCGTCGAACTGGCGGTACACGTCCGCGGTCGACTCCTTGCGCACGCCGTGGGGTGAGAGCAGGAGCGCGACATAGTCCGTCGGCAGATCGAGCGGAGAAAGGTCGGATCCGTCGCTCGTTCCGAGCTGCGTCCCAGCGCGCAGGAAGAAGGGCACGTCCGCGCCGATGCCGGCGGCGAGCGCCTGCAGCTCTTCCTTCGAAAGCGGTGTCGGTAGCGCCGCGTTCGCCAGCGTGAGCGCGGCGGCGGCATCCGAGCTTCCACCTCCGAGCCCCGCGGCGACCGGAATTCGCTTCTCGATCCGGACACGCCAGCTCG
>JACCTK010000377.1 GCA_013812465.1 Actinomycetota bacterium | reverse complement strand
TCATCTCCACCGAGGAGCTTCAAAGCCTCGTCTTCTGCCTCGGCTCCGGACTCTCGCAGCTCGAGTCAGAAGCGCTCCGGCTCTACCTCGAGGGCAACTCCTACGACGAGATGGCCGAGGACCTGGGTTGCGACACGAAGACGATCGACAACGCCCTCCAGCGCGTGAAGCGCAAGATCCTCGCACACCAGAAGACGCGCGAGGTGCTCGCTTGACGGACAACGCCGGCACCGTGACGGTCCCTATCTGGTAGTCGGCGGCGAGCCTGATTCGCTTTCGCTGCCCGTTGCGTGCCGGCTCGACTCGAAGCACCGCCGCGGCCCTCGTCGGTACATCGTCGATAGATGAGATAGACCCCTTGTGTCGCCGCGCAGTGCACGCCGAAGAAATCGATCTCGCCCTGATAGGCGCGACGCGACACGGGTGCGTGGCGGTGATGGAGATACGTGCTCGCCGTACTGAACAGCACGGCTCCCTGGCGGAGCCTGCCGGTCTTGCATTAGAGGCGGCGTAGCCCTTCACCATCATCGACCACCAGGTCGTAACGAGTGTTCTCACCGAACGGGATCGCGATTATGTAACCAGCTTCCCGTAGCGCGATCATGACCGCAAGTGTTGTGCGGTCACCGACATCCTTTGGATGATCCACGCCCCGAGCCTAGCTCGTTGCTCGGACAGACAACGATCGCTAGAGCCGGAGGAGGGACTCGAACCCACGACCCACGCCTTACAAGGGCGTTGCTCTACCAGCTGAGCTACTCCGGCGTACTCGAATCGTAGACACCGTCCCGTCCGGAGGCGTAGGGTCCGTGCGCGTACACACTGAAGTCCCGCTTCAGTAGGTGCATAATCGCCCGATGCCGGTGAGGGAGGGCACCCAGTCGGAGCGGATCGCGGCGGACCGTGCCCGGTACGTCGCCCCGGGAGTCTCGACGCCGCGTCTCGTCGTGTCACACGCAGAGGGCGCGCGCATCACTGACGTCGACGGGCGCTCGTTCATCGACTTCGCCGGCGGGATTGGCTGCCAGAATCTCGGGCACCGCCATCCGGCAGTGGTCGAGGCGGTGAAGGAGCAGGCCGATCGCTTCCTCCATCAATGCTTCGTCGTCGGCACCTACGAGCCGTACGTCGAGGTCTGCCGTCGCCTGGCCGAGCTCTCGCCCTGCGGCTCCGGCGAGCAGCGTTCGCTGCTGGTGAACGCGGGAACCGAGGCGATCGAGAATGCGGTCAAGATCGCGCGAGCCGCCACCGGTCGCCCCGCGGTCGTGGCCTTCGAGTACGCGTTCCACGGGCGCACGCTTCTCGCGATGACGATGACGAGCAAGGTGAGCCCGTACAAGAAGGGCTTCGGCCCGTTCGCTCCCGAGGTCTACCGCGTTCCCGCTCCGTATCCGTTCCGCGGGGTCTCGTCCGATGACGCCATCGCCGCCCTCGAGCGCCTGTTCAAGGCGGACGTCGATCCGTCCACGGTGGCGTGCGTCGTGCTGGAGCCGGTGCAGGGCGAAGGTGGGTTCATCCCGATGCCCCGCGACTACCTCCTCCGTCTCCAGGAGCTGTGTCGCGCACACGGGATCATGTACGTCGACGACGAGATTCAGACCGGAATCGGCCGCACGGGGGAGATGTGGGCCGTCGACCACCATGAGGGTGTCGAGCCGGACCTGCTCGTCTCGGGAAAGTCCATCGGGGGAGGTCTTCCGCTCGCAGCTGTGACGGGCCGGGCGGAGTTCATGGACGCCGTCCACGTGGGCGGCCTCGGCGGCACCTTCGGCGGCAACCCGCTCTCGTGCGCGGCTGCGCTGGCGGTGCTCGACATCGTCTCCGAAGAAGGTTTCCTCGCGCAGGCGCGCGAGCAAGGGGCACAGCTGCGCGGTCGGCTCGAGGCGCTGGCGGGTCGCCACTCCGAAATCGGCGAGGTGCGCGGGCTCGGCCCCATGCTCGCCTTCGAACTCACCGAGCGCTCGCCCGAGCGCGCCCAGGCTGTCGTCTCGGCGGCGTTCGACCGCGGGCTCATCCTTCTGTCGTGCGGCCTCTACGGCAACGTGATTCGCCTACTGCCGCCGCTGACGATCGGCGGAGAAGATCTCGAGCGAGGTCTTGCGATCTTGGAAGAATCGCTCGTCGCCTGACGCGCGCCCCCGCGAGAAAGCCGGCGGAGTCTGACTCGTAGGGGCGAGGCTTGTCTTCGTCTACGAGGCGCTCTGGACGCCGGTCGAGATCGGGCAGCTGACGCCGGTGCCGCCGAGCCCGCAGTAGCCGTTCGGGTTCGCGGCCAGGTACTGCTGGTGGTACGGCTCCGCGTAGTAGAACCGGCCTGCCTCCGCGATCTCGGTCGTGATCGACCCGTACCTCGCGCTGGTGAGCTCGGCTTGGAAGCGCTCGCGCGAGGCGAGCGCGGCGTCGCGTTGCGCGTCGCTCGTCCAGAGGATCGCCGACCGATACTGGGTTCCCACGTCGTTGCCTTGGCGCATGCCCTGGGTCGGGTCGTGGCCCTCCCAGAAGATCCGGAGCATCTCGTCGTAAATCGTCTCCGAGGAATCGAACACCGCGAGCACGACCTCGGTGTGGCCGGTGCGGCCGGAGCAGACCTCTCGATAGGTCGGATTCGGCGTGAGCCCGCCCGCGTAGCCCACGGCGGTCGTGTGGATCCCAGACGCCTCCCAGAACAAGCGCTCCGCGCCCCAGAAACAGCCCATGCCGAAGATCGCCTGCTCGGCGTCGTCCGGGAACGGCGGCGTCAGCGGCGTTCCCAGGACGAGGTGGTCTGTGAGTCCCGTCATCTCGTCCTCGCGACCCGACAGCGCGGCCTCCGGCGCCGGCATTGCGGCCTTCTTGCGGAAAAAGGACATGCCCCAAGGGTAGCGGTAGGCGTCGTGGGGGAAGATGAAGCTTTCCTGACGCGTCTAGAGATCGAGTTCAACGAGAGGAGCGAGCACCATGAGCACGCAGCTGATCTCCGTCTTTTCCGAGCGACTGTACGGGGACAAGTCCTTCGCCACCGCCCTCGAGCACGATCCCGTGACGACGCTCCGCAACGAGGGTTTCTCGGACCTTGCAACGGTTGCGGAGCGGGATCGTGAGCGCATCGGCGGCCTGGTCGATCGAATCTATGGCGACGACGAGTTTCGGGCGAGAGTCGAGCAGGATCCGATCGCGGAGCTCGTCGGCTGGGGACTTCCCGAGGCCGCGATCGAGCCGTTCCTGGCGGTCGCCGGCGCCCCGGCCGAGGTTATCGAGCGAGCGACGGCCGACGTCGAGGCGCATTTGTCGGCGCGCAAGCCGGCGACGGTGGCCGCGGTCGCCGCGCTCCTCGGAACCTTTGCGTTCGCGCAGCAGGCCTCAGCGAGCGTGCAACCCGCGAAATCGCAGGCTCAGGTGAGTCAGGTTGCGAAGGCGGGCGCCCAGATCAGCCAGCCTGCGCGGGCGACCGTGCAGGTCAGCCGGACCGCTCTGGCCAAGGCGCAGATCAGCCAGCCGGCACGAGCGAAGGCTCAGGTCGCGAACGCCGCGGCGAAGTGGCAAGGCATCCGGTCGCAACAGGCGAAGGCCTTGGGCGGACTCACGTCGTTGCTTCGCGCCAACACGAGCTAGAGGCATTCGTTAGCAATAGGCGGGGCTCCTGAGGAGGCCTCGCTTCTATGAAGTCAGTCGCCCGGCGCCGCCCTGAGCCGACTCGTTCTCGAGTGGCGACCTGAGCTGTTAGTCCGTAACGAGCGCGCGCTCGAGGTCGATCCACAACGTCTCGGGATCTTCGAGGCCGACGGACAGCCGGAGCAGTCCTGGCGGCACCCGGTCGCCCTCCCAACGTGACCGAGCTTCGATCCGCGAGGTGACGCCGCCCAGGCTGGTCTTGTTGGCGATCAGCCGAGTGCCCGTCTCGACACGGCGCGCAGCGTCTGCGCCGGCGACGTCGAACGAAATGAGCGGGCCGAAGCCGGGATAGCGGACGATCTCGACGGCGTCATGGGCGTGGAGGCGCTCCGCGAGGTCGCGAGCGCTCTCGGTCTGGCGGGCAACGCGCACCTCGAGCGTCTGCAGACCACGTAGGAGAAGCCACGCGACATCGGGTGCGGCAACTGGCCCCGTCCGCGAGCGGAACTCGCGTAGCCGTGCTGCCACGTCGGCGTCACCGGTGACGAGGGCGCCCACGAGGGCGTCATCGTGTCCGGCCAGGCCCTTGGTCGCCGAATGGAGCGCGATCTGGCATCCGCGCTCGAGAGGTCTCACGTGGAGCGGTGTGGCAGCTGTCGAGTCGCAGACGACCGGCGCGGGATGCGCGGCCGCCGCTTCGAAGTCGGGCATCGTCAGGAACGGGTTGGACGGCGCTTCGATCCAGACGAGGTCGATGTCGCGCGGCGGTGGACCGGTCTGGTCGAACTCCACGCATTTCACGCCCCAGCGCCGGAGCTCGCCGAGCAGTACGCCCGTTCCGTAGTACGCGCCTTCGGCAAGGGCGACTGTCTGCCCCGGTGAGAGGAGCGCGAGGATCACCGCGGCCGACGCGGCCGCACCCGAGGAGAAGAGAAGGGCTTCTCCCCCGTCGAGCTCGCCGAGCGCATGCTCGGCTGCCGCGACCGTGGGGCTCGAGAACCGGGTGTACGAGAACGGACCGGGCTCACCGCCCTCGTACGGCCACGTCGTCGAGCGATCGATCGGGACGTTCATCCGCGAGTCGCTACCAGATCACACGCGCCGGGTCGTGCCTGGCGATGCGGCGGTCTCCCGAGACGATCTGCGAGTCGGTGATGAGGGCGGTCGCATAGATGATCCGATCGGCTGGGTCTCCGGGAAAAGGTGGAAGCAGAGAACCCGCGGCAACTGCGATCTCCGACGTCGGGGGTAACGCTGACACGCGTTCGCGCGCGACCGCCCGGCGGATCCAGGTTCGAATGTCCGGTAGGAGTCGAATGCGACCGAGCCTCTCGAGCGTCGCAACTTCCCAAGCGCTGATGGTGGAGACTCCGATGTCCCCACCTTGCTCGAGGGCTGCGCGCGCGGCGATCGACAGGCGCGGATCCTCGTCGATCCACCACAACCACACATGGGTGTCGAGAACCGTCACGCTGGCTCGGCGTTCCAGGCCTCGCCGGTCGAAAACAGCAGCTCGTCGTCGTCGACGAGATAGACGACGTTGCCGGCGAGTGAGGGCGGCTCGTCGATGGGCTCGATCCTGGCGACGGGTTTTCCGCGTTTCGTGACGACGATCGAGACGCCGCTCTCCGCCACCTCGTCCAAGAGCCTCAGACATTGAGCCTTGAACCGACCTGCTGGAATGCTGCGCACTCCATTAGCTTACCGCGTGCTCATGATCATATGTCCATGGTCATAAGCTAACTCTCTGACTTTGGAGCGATCGCCACGCGGTTAGGCTCCGCGCCGGTGGCTGACAAGCACGACACGACCGCGGCGAAGCTTCGCTGGCTCGAGGAACGCCGCGAGGAATCGCTGCACGCGGGGAGCGAGAAGCACGTCGCGCGCCAGCGGGAGCGCGGGAAGCTGCTCGCGCGCGAGCGTCTCGAGAAGCTGCTCGATCCCGGCTCGTTCGTCGAGCTCGACCGCTTCGTGCGACATCGGGAGGCCGAGTTCGGAATGAGTGACAACCGGCCTTGGGGCGATGCCGTGGTGACCGGGTACGGGACGATCTTCGATCGTAAGGTCTTCGTCTTCTCCCAGGACTTCACCGTCTTCGGTGGCTCGCTCTCGGAGGTCTTCGCCGAGAAGGTCTGCAAGGTGATGGACCTGGCCGTGAAGTACGGCTGCCCGGTCATCGGGATCAACGACTCGGGCGGAGCGCGGATCCAGGAGGGGGTGGTCTCGCTCGCCGGTTACGCGGAGATCTTCTGGCGAAACGTCCAGGCCTCGGGCGTCGTGCCGCAGATCTCGCTCGTCATGGGGCCGTGCGCGGGCGGCGCCGTGTACTCGCCGGCGATGACCGATTTCGTGCTGATGGTGGAAGAGACCTCGTACATGTTCATCACGGGGCCTGATGTCGTGAAGACCGTCACCGGCGAGGACGTGAGCTTCGAGGAGCTCGGCGGCGCGGCGACGCATGCGACGAAGGCGGGAGTCGCGCACTTCACTGCTCCGGACGAGGAGACGTGTCTCGAGGAGGCCCGCTACCTGCTCTCCTTTCTCCCCCAGAACAACGTCGACCCCCCGGCGTACGCGCATCCGTCGGATCCGGTGGGACGGGAGGACGTGTCACTCGACACGATCGTTCCCGACAGTCCCAACAAGCCCTACGACATGAAGCAGGTGGTCGAGCGGATCGTCGACGACGCCGAGTTCCTCGAGGTGCAGCCGCACTGGGCGGAGAACATCGTGTGTGGCTTCGCGCGCCTGGGCGGGCACTCGGTCGGACTGGTCGGCAATCAGCCCGGCGCGCTCGCGGGAGTGCTCGACATCGACGCCTCCGTCAAGGCTGCGCGCTTCGTACGCACTTGCGACGCCTTCAACATCCCGCTCGTGACCTTCGTCGACGTGCCGGGTTTCCTTCCCGGGCCGGCGCAGGAGTGGGGCGGGATCATCCGGCATGGCGCAAAGCTCCTCTACGCCTACGCCGAGGCCACCGTTCCGAAGCTCACGGTGATCACGCGCAAGGCCTACGGCGGGGCGTACGACGTCATGTCCTCGAAGCACATCCGGGCCGATTTCAACGTCGCCTGGCCGACTGCGGAAGTCGCCGTGATGGGCCCGGAGGGCGCCGTTAACATCGTGTTTCGCTCCGAGCTCGCGGAGTCGGACGATCCCGACGCGAGGCGGGAGGAGCTGATCGCCGACTACAAGGAGCGCTTCGCCAACCCGTACACGGCGGCCGAGCGTGGGTATGTCGACGACGTCATCGAGCCGCGCCGCACCCGACCGGTCTTGATCTCCGCGCTCGAGACCGCGCTCACAAAACGTGAGCCCAAACCGAAGCGAAAGCACGGGAACATTCCGCTCTGACCTAAGGAGACACGAACGCGTACTCCGCCGAGTCGCAGACGGGTTCGTACCCGATGTTCGTGTAGATCTTGTTCGACCTGGGGTTGTCGAGATCGGTGTACAGAAAGCAGAACTGTCGACCGGCGGCGAGACGTTCGGCAGAGACAGCCGCGGTGAGCGCGCTCGCGTACCCGCGACGCCGGCGCTCGGGCGGCGTGTAAACGTCGTCGACACGCGACTTCGTCACGGCGCGGGGGGATTTCTCCTTTGGGAGGACGTCGAGCCTGTCTCACTGGGTCCGAGACGGATTCCATTCGGGGTCTTGCCTCCCCAACCGGACTGAGTCAGTCGATAGATCCGCTGCCGCCGGCATCGCTCGAGCATGACCCTGGCGCGTGCCTCCCACGCTCTCGCAAACGCATCGGCTTCGGGCGTAGCTCCCGTTACGCCCGGCAGCGCGACATCCGCGCCGATCACCGCGTCGACGAGCGCTGGGATGGCGCTCTCGATCACAGGCTCGGCGATGACGAGGTTGAAGGGTGGAGTCTGCACAGCCGCGCAGATGACGTGCCCACCGTGCTCGACGACCAGAGCCTATGGACGGGGTAGATGTCGGGGTGATCCCGAAGCGTCCCTGCGAGTCCCAGCATGAGGTTGTGCCTCGCCTCGTCGGCAAGTAGGAGGGGGCTCGCGACGCTGAGGAACGAAGCCGGCTCCTCGATCCGACGGACGTTCATCGAAGAATGGTAGAGCGACTGCGCCCCAAGGAGATGACGCCGATCGCGTGTTTCTGAAGCCGGCCGGGACGAACCGACGCTCTGACAGTCGAGGCTGCGGCGTGCTCAATCTAGCGTCTCGACCTCCCCGAGAGCGATGTCCTCTCACTCTTGGAAAAGCGATCCGCCCCTCCACTTCGCATAGCCTGGATCGATGCGGCTCGAGGCGGCGCCTCCGGTGTCCCCAGCTGCGCTGGCGGCGCTCGAAGGCGCTCTTGCGCGAGCTGGGATCGGGTTCGATGCATTGCCCGACCAGCTCCCGACCGCGGGCTGGAGGCGCGTGGCCGCCGCCGAAGCCGTGAACGCGGAGGTGCTAGGCGACTACGCGCGCTCGCCGCGGAGCACGCCGGGCGCGACCCGCGCGTAGTCGAGCCCCGAGATCCACGTCGCCGCGAGCGCGAGGAGCAGCGCCCACCACGCGACGTCCTTGCTCCATGCGCCGGCTGCGGCGAATCCGCCGATCGTGGCCGCGACTGCCTGCGCCCACGTCTTCACTCGTCCCAGCTCCCGGGCCCCGAGGACAACCCCGCGCTCGACCGCTGCGAGACGCAGCCCCGAGACCAGGATCTCACGCACCACGATGAGCGCAACCATCCACGCGGGCGCCACGCCTTCGCCGATCAGCATCACGAGGGCGGCGAGGACGAGCACCTTGTCCGCCACCGGATCGAGGAGCTTGCCGAGCGGAGAGCTCGTTCCCCGGCGGCGCGCGAGCCAACCGTCGATCTGGTCGGTCGCCATGGCCACGACGAAGATCGCCGTCGCCCAGTAGGCGTGGTTGGGGAAGTCCCACGCGAACAGGAGCACCACGACGGGTACGGCGGCGACACGCGCGACCGTGAGCTGATCCGGGAGGCTCACCGTCCGGGAGAATACGCCTCCCATGCCGCCGTTCACGAAGGTTCTCGTCGCCAACCGCGGTGAGATCGCAGTCCGCGTCTTCCGCACGCTTCGCGAGCTCGAGATCTCGACGGTCGCCGTCTACTCCGAGCCGGATCAGCGGATGGCGCACGTAGCCTCGGCCGACGAAGCGTTCCTGATCGGGTCGGGGCCGGTTGCAGACAGCTATCTCCGCGGCGATCGGATAGTCGACGTGGCGAAACGTGCGGGCGCCGAGGCGATTCATCCCGGGTACGGGTTCCTGGCGGAGAACGCGGCGTTCGCCCGCGAGGTGATCGCGTCCGGCCTCGTCTGGATCGGCCCGCCGCCGGAGGCGATCGAGGCGATGGGATCGAAGATCGCAGCCCGGGAGCGCATGCAGGCCGCCGGTGTTCCGATCGTCCCCGGATCGACTCGGCCGGCCGCGAGCGTGAACGAGGTGCTCGAGGTCGCGGTTGACGTCGGTTACCCCATCGCGATCAAGGCTTCCGCCGGTGGTGGGGGAAAGGGTCTCAGGATCGCTCGTGCTCCCGACGAGGTCGAGCGCGCCTACGAGGCCGCTTGTCGAGAAGGAGAGGCGTACTTCGCCGACGCGGCGGTCTACGTCGAGCGCTACCTCGACGATCCCCGTCACGTGGAGGTGCAGGTCCTGGCCGACACGCACGGCGCCGTCGTCCACCTCGGCGAACGCGACTGCACGCTCCAGAGACGTCATCAGAAGCTCGTCGAGGAGACGCCCTCCCCTGCTGTCGACGCCGAGCTCCGGGAACGCATCGGGTCGATCGCGGTCGACGCCGCCCGCGCCGTCTCGTACCAGTCGGCCGGGACGGTCGAAGGGCTGCTCACTCACGACGGGTCGTACTACTTCCTGGAGATGAACACGCGTATCCAGGTCGAGCACACCGTCACCGAGGCCGTGACCGGGATCGATCTCGTTCGCGAGCAGGTTCTCGTCGCAGCCGGCGCGCCTCTCGCTTTCTCGCAGGAGGACGTCGTCTTGCGCGGCCATGCGATCGAGTGCCGTATCAACGCGGAGGATGTCGCCCGTGGCTTCCTGCCGACACCCGGTCGTATCGAGGCGTATCGCGAGCCCGGTGGCATTGGCGTGCGTGTGGACTCGGGTGTTCGGGAGGGAGATGTGATCTCGGATCTGTACGACCCGCTGATCGCCAAGCTCATCGTCCACGACGTCGACCGGGACCACGCCCGGCGCAGGGCGCTGCGCGCGCTCGAGGACTTCGTCATCGCCGGCCCGAAGACGCTCATCGGGTTCCATCGAGCGCTCCTGTCTACTCCGTGCTTCGTCGACGGCGAGACGTGCCAGGGGGTCGTGGAGTCCGAGGAGCTTGCCAAGCGCGCGCAGGTATTCGACGATCAGTTGTCTCATGAGAGAACAAGAGTAGAGCGTGCAGCGGACGGCGCTGGTCGGACCCGCGCGCGTGTGTTGGAGGTAGAGCTCGACGGCCGCCGTCACGAGATCCGGGTGCACGCTCCGGAGCCCGCGTGGGCCGAGCTTGCGCGCCGGCACAAGGAGCGCGGCAAAGGCCTGGGTGGCGAGGCGACGGGCGCGATCGTGAGTCCGATGCAGGGAACCGTGCTCGAGGTCGCCGTGGGCGACGGGGACGAGATCGAAGCCGGAGCGCTGATCTGCGTCGTCGAGGCCATGAAGATGGAGAACGAGATCGTGGCTCACCGAGCCGGGCTCGTCGCCGGGCTGCGCGTGGCGCCGGGCGACCAGGTCGCCGACGGTGACCTCATCTGCGTCATCGAGGCGGAGCTCGCGCCCAGATGAGCGTGGCGGAAGTCCGTTGCTCGAACCTCTCGAGAGCGGCAGGGGAGCCGCTTGCAGCAACCGCCTCGACCGCTGAGCAGTGGCTTCTCGTCGAGGTTCCCGGAGCCTGGAGACGCGATGTCGCGACCTACGGGTCGCTGCCCGCGGCGGCGCATGAAGCCGTCTCTGAGTGGCTCGCGCGAACCCCACGCTCCCGCGCGCTCTTTCTCCGGCGACAGGGCCGGTCGTCCCGACCTCTGGTCGCCTTCGTCGTCCGAGCGGAGGAGGCGTCGGCGGAAGTGCGCCGGATCGAGCTCGTGAGTCACGACGACCTGGCGCACGTGGATCTCGAGAGCGAAGGGGAGCTCAGGAACGACTCGCTCGTCCTGGTTTGCGCGCACGGAACGCGCGACGCATGCTGTGCGCTCCGTGGCACCGCGGTGCACGGGGCACTCGCCGGAAAGCTCGGCGACAGCGAGCTCTGGCTCTCGTCCCATCAGGGCGGGCATCGCTTCGCGGCGAACGTGCTCGTGCTTCCCGCCGGTGTGCAGCTCGGCCGACTGGACGAGGACAATGCGGCTCGCGTGGTTTCGCGCGCGCTCG
>JACCTK010000168.1 GCA_013812465.1 Actinomycetota bacterium | reverse complement strand
GGCGTCGAGAGCGCTCGTGTAAACCTGGGCCACGGGCGGGAAGTGGCGGCGACGCTGCCGAAGCTCACGTAGACGAGCGGTCGCTCGTCTCCGGACCACCAGTCGGGAAGTTGCGGCGGCGCCGTCTCCGTGGCGGGATCGCGGAAGCGCGTGACCTGGAATCGCGGCGGGTCGACCGACTCCGGAAAGCACGTCAGGTACGGCGACTCCGCGATCCGCGCCGCGAGACCCGGACGCCGTTCGTCGAGCGCCGGCGCTGCGATCGCCAGCATCGCCTCTTCGACCATCGAGAATCCCACCGCGACCCGCACCTGGCGAACTCCGCGCAGATCTGCTGCGACTGCCGAGGCGAACTCGCTTCCCTCGCGGACGACGAGATCCGGCCACCACTCCTCGATCGCCTCCTCGAGCGTCGGAAGCATGGCGTCCACGTTCAGGCGGGCGAAGATGACGCCCACGACGACCACGTCCCCCTGCCCTGGTGGAAGCATGGGCATGCGGCTCCAGACCGGTCCCAAGAGCTCGTCCGGGGGCGCCGCTCCAGCCCTGAACGGGTAGTCGCGGGCCTTGAGCGTCGGCGGGCCGACGATGAGAATCTCGTGATCCAACCGCTTGCACGCCTCGATGAACGGAATCAGCGGCCCGAAGTGACCCGCGCCCTGCGTGGAGGCAAAGAGGATGCGCAGCTAGACCGTCTCCCCGCGGAAGATCTCCACGACCGGGCCGCTGATGATTGCTCGCCCCTCGCGGATGTCCACGTCGAGTGTGCCGCCTGGGAGATGCACGCGGAGCGGACTCTGGCACCAACCGTGGACGACGGCTGCCGCGGCTGCCGCGGCCGCGCTCGATCCCGACGAGCGGGTCTCCCCCGCTCCCCGCTCCCACACCGCTACCGTCAGGTCCGTCGGTCCGTCGGGGCGAACGAGCTGCACATTGACGCGTGCCGGGAAGCGCTCGTGATTCTCGATCAGCGGCCCGATCCGGAGGAGCTCCTCGCGGGTTGGCTCGCGGCGGACGACCGCGTGCGGATTCCCAACGGACACGGGAGTCACCTCGAGGCGCTCGCCGTCGACCTCGAGCGCTTCGGGCTTGCCCACTTCGACATTGCCGAGATCGACCTCGACCTCGTCACCTTCGACGCGCGCCGGCACCGACCGACCGCCGACATGGAGACGAGGAAACGCGACGCCGCTGCGACGGGCGAGCCACATGGCGGCGATGCGAGCGCCGTTTCCGGAGAGCTCCGCCGTCGACCCGTCGGGGTTCCACACGATGAGATCGGCCTCGGCGCCGCGGATGTCGGCGATCTCGAGAACTCCGTCTGCGCCGACGCCTTGGTGCGGACTGCAGAGCACGCGAGCCCCGTCCGACCCGAGCGGATGCTCGAGATCCGCCCGCTCGACGAGCAGGTACGTGTTACCCAGCGCCTGCCACTTCGAGAATCGCATCCGCCACCTCGGTCGGGTTCCGGTCTGCGTCGATCATGACGATGCCGGGAATGCGTCGCATCCACTTCCTCTGGTAGGCCGCGTAGCGGCGCGTCCGGACGACGATGCGCTCGAACGCCTGGTCGGGAGGAAGCTGCGAGAGCTCGAACAGGCCAAGGGCTTTCTCGGCGGTCCGAGATACCGGCCCGGCGCACGCTCGCCGCACCTCCTCGACAACCCCCCGGCTGAACATCTCCTCCGTCCGTGCCCGGATCCGTCGCTCGATCGCGTCGCGCGGCAGCTCGAGACCGATCACGAGTGTCGGCCGCCGATACTCCTCGGACCAAAGCCGGTCGACCTCCGGTACGAGCGAGCTTCCCGCTTCCGCCAGCTCGAGCGCGCGAACGACCCGGCGCCGATCGTTTGGATGGACGACTGTGGCAGCCCGCGGATCGAGCTCCGTGAGCCGGGAGTGAGCGGCGTCGCGGTCAGCGTCCCAGGACGCCTCGAGACGCGCGCGCGCGCCTTCTCGAGGAGGACGCGGGACGCGCAAGTCCACGAGCGCAGCGCGTAGGTACAGGCCGGTTCCGCCTGCTATTACTGCCACGCCATAATTTGAGACGAGCTCGTCGATCGCTTCGACGGCGAGCTCCGCGTACGAGCCGACGGACATCTCCTCTGCGAGATTCCTGATCGCAACCAGCCGGGTCGGCGACGTCGGCTGGTTGGTGAGGATCGGAAGCCCACGATAGACCTGGAGGGCGTCCGCCGAGATGACCTCGGTCTCGAGCCGGATTGCGAGCTCGCAGGCGACCTCTGACTTGCCGGATGCGGTGGGCCCGAAAACGGCAACGACCTCCCGCAAAATGGTCATGTCCAGTGGGGCACCCCAGCCCACCACCCACTGCGAGCATAACGGTCCAATCGCTACGGATGGGTCACGAAACGTGCCGAAAGCGCAAAAACTGCTCAGGCGTCGACAAGCGCGAGCTCGCGGCCGCGGAGGGTCATCGACGTGGACTCTTCGACGAGAACGTCGGCGAGGTCTCCTGGCCGAGTCACGCCCTTGAAGTTGACAGTGGTGTTTCGACGAGTTCGACCACGCAGGAGAGACGCATCCGTGCGGCTCGGTCCCTCGACGAGCACCTCTTCGACACGTCCGATCCGTTCCGAGTTCCGCTCGGCCGCGATTCGCTGAACCGTGTCCACGAGCCGCTCGAGCCGCGCGTGCTTGAGGTCGTCGGGGATTTGGTCAGGCGACGAAGCAGCCTCTGTCCCCGCGCGTGGCGAGAAGATGAACGTGAACGCACTCTCGTAGCGAACCTCCTCGACGGCGGCGATGGTCGCGTCGAAATCCTCGTCGGTCTCACCGGGAAAGCCGACGATGAGGTCGGTTCCGAGCGCGAGATCCGGCACTGCCGCGCGCAAGGTGTCGACGAGGCGGAGATAGCGCTCGCGGTCGTAGGTCCGCCGCATGCGTTTGAGAATCCGCGTGGAGCCCGACTGGAGGGGAAGATGGACGTGCTCGCACACGGACACGCACTCTGCGAGCGCAGCTATCACGGGCTCGCGGAAGTCTTTTGGATGGGGGCTCGTAAAGCGAATCCGGCTAATGCCGTCGACCGCGTCGCACGCGCGCAGGAGCTCGCCGAAGTCGGTGCGAAGCGACGGAGCGAGGTCCCGTCCCCACGAGTTGACGTTCTGGCCGAGAAGGGTGATCTCCTTGACTCCCTCCCGTGCAATTGAGGTCACCTCGGCGACGATCTCACCGGGGTGGCGGCTCTGCTCGCGCCCGCGAACGGTCGGCACGATGCAGTACGCGCATTTCGAGTTGCAGCCCATCGAGACCTGCACCCACGCCTGGAA
>JACCTK010000327.1 GCA_013812465.1 Actinomycetota bacterium | reverse complement strand
CGTTCGGAACAGAGATCCGGTCCGCGACTCGCATCCCGAGGACGGCCAGGAAGACACCCGCGGAGACGAGCAGGACAATCGCACCGAAGTCGGAGATCTCGGTCACGTGAGAACCAGAATCTACGATCCGGCGCGGACTGCGACGGGTAGTGGGCGACTTTCAAATAAACTCGGACCCCACGGGCGATGGGGCTCGCCCTCAACCGCCGCCAAAGGCTGATGGCTCCTACGACGAAAGGATGTGTCGTATGGCTGTCGCCTTGGGAGTCGCTTTCGGTGGAGCGGTAGGTGCGCTCTCTCGCTTCGGACTCGATGCCCTGATCGAACGCCGAAGCAGTCGCTGTTCCCGTGGAGCACGCTGGTAATCAACGTGAGCGGTTGTCTCGCGGTCGGATTCATCATCGCGGCTCTCGTAGACGGTCACCGCGCCTCACAATGGCTGAGGATGGGACTCGTGATCGGATTCTGCGGCGGTTACACAACCTTCTCGACGTTCGCGCAGGAGACCCTGGACCTCGTTGAGGCACGCGATATAGCTACTGCCGTTGCGGGCGTGGCGGCGAACGTGCTGGTGGGCGTCGTTGCGGTGTTTGTCGGACTCAAGATTGGGCGGCTGATATGAGGAGAGCACTTTCCCTAGATTCAAACTAGCCCACCACCCCCCAGTGAGGCTTACAGTCTTCTTACACGGTTTTGATGCTGGATTCATGCCGAATCTCGATACTAGGCGTGGCGTCATGCGCAAGCTCATCCTCTTCGGCTGCTCGATCGCCGCTCTCGCGGTCCTCGGGGGCTCCGCCGGCGCAGCCGCACCGGACGTCGGCGTGCTCTCGGTCGAGGACGGCAAAGGCATGGTGATGCTCGATTTGAAGGGATCCGTTCTCGGACGTCTGTCGAACGGCACGCTTCGGGTGACCGACCTCACACCGCGGGATCGCTATTCGGCGCTGGTCGTCGGTCGCAAGCTGGCCCAGGAGCGACTTGGGCCGAAGACCGTGCTCTACCGTGGCCAGGGGCTTCGCTTTCGGATGGTGGGCGGCGCCTTCAGGATCATCGTCCGCGGAACGGGCATCTCGGTCTCAGCAGTCGGCCGCGGAGTCGTCGTGCTCGATAGCGAACCGCGGTACCCAGGAGAGGACGTCGGCGTGTACTCCCTCGAGGAGGGCGTCGACTGCGACGTGGAACGCGACCTGTGCACCCCGCTGCCGGATGAGCCCGAGCGCTTTACGCTGGGCGCCCCGATGGACGAGGCCGACGGGCGAAAGGGCCGATGAGCCAGCAACAGCACTCCATTCTCGTCGTCGAGGACGAGACCTCGATCGCCACCTTCGTGGCCGCGTACCTTCGAAACGCAGGGTACGGCGTTCGAACCGCCTCGACCGCCCAGAATGCCCTCGTCGAGCTTGCCAGCGAGCCGCCCGCGCTGATCATTCTCGACCTCAATCTCCCGGACGGTGACGGCGTCGAGCTCTGTCGCCGGGTTCGCAAGGCATCGGACGTGCCGATCCTGATGCTCACCGCCCGCGACGAGGACGTGGACAAGATCATCGGCCTCGAGGTTGGCGCGGACGACTACATGACGAAGCCCTTCAATCCGCGCGAGCTCGTGGCGCGGGTCAAGAGCGTCCTCCGTCGCGCGGCTCCGGAGCGTCGGCGCGGCGAGAGCGAAGAGCTTCGTCACGGAGACCTTGCGATCAACTCGGGCAAGCGAGAGGTGTACGTCGGGGACGAGGAGATCCGCCTGGCGCCGAAGGAGTTCGAGCTGCTCTGGGAGCTGCTCGACCATCGCGGCATCGTCCTCACGCGCGACCAGCTGCTCGAGCGCGTCTGGGGATACACGTTCGCCGGCGACACGCGGACGGTGGACGTCCATGTTCGCCAGATCAGGCGCAAGCTCGGCGACGCGTCACCGATCGTCACGGTTTGGGGCGTGGGCTACAAGGTCGCGAGCGAGCGCACCCCCGCCCCGACCGCCTAGACGCCTACCCTGGAAGCGCCCAATGCTCGGGACGCTTCGCTTTCGACTCACCGCTCTCTTCCTCACGGTCGTGCTCGTGTTCGGTCTCGTCTCCATCGCGCTCGCGGTTCGACTCTTTCAGGACGTGACCCGGACGGAGTCCGTCCGCGAGCTCTCGCGGGAGGCCGCCGGCCTCGCCGATCTGTATGCCCAGGCGGCTCTGCGCTCGAGCGACGAGGGAACAATCGCCCCTGCATTCGCGGCTCGGAATCTCGAGCTCGCGACCGGCGATGAGCTCTTCTACGTCGGCCTTTCGCTCTTCCCGGGCCAGCGCTTCGGGTTGACGCGGCTTCCTCGTAGCGCGCTCGAGGACGTGGATCTCGCACGGGACCGGCTGGTGACCTTTGAGTTCACGCCACCAGGGCAGGACACGAGGCTGATAGCTGCCGCGCAACCGGTCCGGCTCGCCCGTGGAACAGAGGCATTCGGCTGGCTGGTCGTCGCCAAGCCGGTGACGGAGCTCCGCGCGCAGTGGCTGATGCTGCTGGGACGCCTCGCGCTCGCGCTCGCCGTCGGGATGGGCCTTGCCGGAATGCTCTTCTGGTGGCTGTCGCGACGTTTCACCGAGCCCGTGCTCACGCTCACGCGCGCCACCCAGGATGTCGCCGCGGGCCACTACGACGTCGAGATCCCGGAACCGCAGGGAAGCGACGAGATCTCCCTCCTCAGCGACCGTTTTCGCCGGATGGTCGCGAAGCTCGCCGAGGGCGAGCAGCTGAAGCGCTCATTCCTCATGTCGGTCTCGCACGAGCTACGCACGCCCTTGACCGCGATTCGCGGGCATGTTGAAGCGCTCCGGGAAGGGATCGTCTCCGAGCCGGAGCACGTCCGCAGCTCGCTCGATGTGATCGCATCGGAGGCGGATCGCCTCGAGCGGCTGGTGGGAGACGTCCTCGACCTCGCGAAGCTGCAAGCCCACCGCTTTACGGTTCGCCACGAGGAGGTCGATCTCGGACGCGTGCTCGATCACGCGTACAGCGCGTTCACCGAAGAGGCGCGGCGGCGGGAGATCGACTACCGGCTGGAGGCGGTCCCCGAGCCGCCAGTCATCATCTCGGACGGCGACCGCGTCCTGCAGGTGATCTCGAACCTGCTCACCAATGCCTTCCGCTGGACGCCTGATGGGGGTCGGATCGAGCTCGAGCTCGCAACGGAGAACGGGGTGGCGCGGGTGGACGTGGTGGACTCCGGTCCCGGGATCTCGACAGAGCAGCGCGAGCGCATCTTCGAGCCGTTCATCTCGAACGACGTGAACGGAACCGGCCTCGGACTCCCGATCGCGAGGGAGCTTG
Organism: Actinomycetota bacterium; assembly: GCA_013812465.1. The sequence goes on along the minus strand of JACCTK010000327.1, from coordinate 5,973 downwards.
CGGTCGCTCTCGGCGGCAGGATCGAACTCTCATCGGCACCTGGAACCGGAAGCCGCTTCCGGCTCGTGCTTCCGACCGCAGATGACGAATAGCGCGTTCGCTAGGAGGCTTGATGTGAAATTCACGGCGGGCCGGATGACGGCCACGACAATTTCACACCAAGCCTCTACGCGGCTGTGGCGTGCCCGATCAGCTCGTCGACATCGATCGATCGCTCGGCTCGTCCACGCTCGAGGCGTGCCAGCCGCGCATCGACTCCGCGCCAGCCTGAGCTGACCAGGTCGACTAGGAGCGCCAGGTCGTCGACGCGTGCATGCCGCTCGGCGAGAAGGTCTCCTTCGATCCGCTCCAACCGCCGGATCGTCTGATTGAGCAGACCTCGGATCTCCGCGATATGGCGCGCGACTGGGAGCACCTCGGTGCGGAGCCCGTCGCGAACCGCGACGCTGACTTGAGCAGGGACCGACGCTTCGAGGCCGGCTGCCACCTCGGCGAGCGTTTCGATCTGCATGCGCGAGCGTTCGAGCGTTGCCTCGAGCACCGCGGGGTCGGGTCGACGAGCTGCCGCCTCCGCGATGCGCTGCTGGGCACGTTCCAGGGCGAGTGCATCCATGGCCCCGAGGCTACTCTCCGCGCCGGATGGACACCGCTCTCCTCGATTACGAGCTTCCGGAGGAGCTGATCGCGCAGCGTCCCAGGGCACGACGAGACGACTCGCGCCTGCTCGTGTACCGGTGCCAGACGGGAGAGATCGAGCATCGAGTCTTCGCGGAGCTCCCCGACTTGCTGTCGGGGGAGCTCGTTGTTGTCAACGACACGAGGGTTCTCCGGGCACGTCTCGAGCTTCGGCGTGCGACGGGAGGTCGCGTCGAGGTTCTTCTCATCGAGGAGCGCGAGGACGGGCTCTGGGAGGCTTTGGCTCGACCGAGTCGGCGGTTGCAAGCTGGACAGCGCCTCGGGCCGGTCGAGCTGGTCCAATCCCTCGGCGACGGGCGCTGGTTGCTCAGGGTCGTCGGGAGTGTCGAAGGCGAGCTGCCGCTTCCGCCTTACATCCACGAGCGGCTGTCCGACCCCGGGCGCTATCAGACCGTCTACGCGTGCGAGCCCGGGGCGGCTGCGGCGCCAACCGCCGGGCTTCACTTCACGAGCGACCTGCTCGCCGAGCTCGACCACGTCGCGATCACGCTCCACGTCGGTCTCGACACGTTTCGGCCGCTCACTGGCGATCGTCTCGAGGAGCATGTGCTGCACGGTGAGCGCTACCGCGTGACGCCGCAGGCGTGGGAGCGAATCGCAGGTGCCGAGCGCGTGCTTGCAGTGGGGACAACCACGGTGCGCACGCTCGAGACCGTCGCCCGCACCGGCGAGCTCTGCGGACGCACCGATCTCTTCGTTATGCCCGGCCTCGAGTTCCAGCGCGTGGACGCGCTCCTGACGAACTTTCACCTTCCGAGGACGACCTTGCTCGCGCTCGTCATGGCCTTCGCCGGCGTCGAGGAGACGCGCGAGATTTATCGGATCGCGATCGCCGAGCGGTACCGGTTCTACTCATTCGGCGACGCGATGCTCGTGCTCTGACGCCGGTGCCTCTCGTCGCATTGGCACGGTTTCGGCACGATCACGTCTCACATGCGTATGCGCTTTCGGAATAGGCTGGTAGTGGGAGGAGGCGAGGGGTGGCCCCAAGGTTTTCTCCCGGTCGCCAAGACCGTGGAGCGACTATGAGCGCTGTCCGCTGACCGCTTTCCAGGTCATCGCGAGCGAAGGCGCGGCCCGCGCAGGCATCCTCGAGACCGCGCACGGCTCGATCCCGACCCCGGCCTTCATGCCCGTGGGGACGAAGGCGACGGTGAAATCGCTGCACCCCGACGAGGTGCGGGCGCTCGGCGCCCACGTGATCCTCGGGAACACGTACCACCTGCACTTCCGCCCGGGCGAGGAGGTCATCGAGAGCCTCGGCGGGATCCACGCGTTCTCCGGTTGGGATGGGCCGATCCTCACCGACTCGGGAGGCTTTCAGGTCTTCTCGCTCCGGGACACCATTCTCGGGCTCGATGACGAGGGAGTGACCTTCCGCTCGGTGTACGACGGCTCCGCCGCTCACTTCAAGCCCGAAGGCGTCGCCGAGATTCAGCGTCGTCTCGGCTCGGACATCGCCATGTGCCTGGACGTCTGCCTCCCGGCGCCTGCTTCCCGACAGGAGCTCGAACAGGCGGTCCTGCTCACGACGAACTGGGCGGAGCGCCAGGCAGCGGCGCCCAAGGCCCCAGGTCAGCTTCGCTTCGGCATCTCCCAAGGCGGCATTGACGACGAGCTGAGGCGCCGCTCGCTCGAGGAGATCTCGGCGCTTCCGTTCGACGGCTACGCGCTAGGCGGCCTCGCTGTTGGCGAGTCGCGCGAGGAGATGCTCGACTGCGTCGAATGGGCCGCGCCGGCGCTCGCGCAGGACAAGCCGCGCTACTTCATGGGGATCGGTGACCCAATCGGCATCCTCGAGGTCATCTCTCGTGGGGTGGACATGTTCGACTGCGTGCTTCCGACCCGCACGGCTCGCACCGGCTCGGCGCTGACGTGGGGCGGCCGACTCAACCTCCGGAACGCTCGCTTTGCTCGCGATCCCGACCCGCTGGATGAGGATTGCGGCTGCCCCGCGTGCATCCGCTTCTCCCGCGCGTACATCCGCCATCTGGTGACGCAGGAGGAAATCCTCGGGTTGCGTCTTCTGAGCCTGCATAATCTCTGGTTCGTACTCGACCTGACCGCACGCGCGCGGGCGGCGATCGAGCGAGGCACGTTCACGGCCTTCAGGCGGGACGCGCTCGCGCGGCTCGCCCACGCGCCCGAGGAGGAACCGTGAGCTTCTTGATCGTGATGGTGCTCTTGCTCGTCGTCATGTACGTGCTGATGATCCGCCCCCAGCGCCAGCGTCAACAGGCGCAGCAGACCATGATCGATCGCGCCGGGGTCGGAGACGACATTCTCACGAACGGGGGAATCTACGGGACGATCACCGAGATCGAGGACGACGATGTGGTCGTCGAGATCGCGGACGGTCTCACCGTGCACATGACTAGGCGCGGCATCGCGGCAGTGCTGCCGCCCGAAGCGGACGAGGAGGACGACGAGGGCGACATCGAAGAAGAGGACATGGTCGACGCGGAAGCCGTCGAAGTGGCGGCGCCCGAGAATGAAGCTGCCGTTACGACCGGCGAAGAAGCCGTTACGAGCGGCGCCGACTCGGACCCGGCCGTGTCCGACCGCCGATAGCCTGATCGACCGACCGTGAACCGACGCAACTCCATCTTCGTCGTCGGCCTGCTAGCCGCTGCCCTCGTGGGCGTGGCGCTGCTGGCCCTTCCGGGATCGCCCCTCAAACAAAGCCCCACTCTCGGCCTCGACCTGCAGGGAGGCCTCGAAGTCACGCTGCAAGCCGTCCCGCCCGCAGATCGTGAGCTGACCGAGGAAGATCTCGACCGCTCCGTCGACATCATGCGAAACCGCGTCGACAAGCTCGGCGTGACGGAGCCTGAGATTCGCACCCAGGGCTCCGACCAGATCACGATCCAGCTGCCCGGTGTGAAAGATCCAGCCTCTGCGGCGGAGATCATCGGCACGACCGCCCAGCTCGAGCTCTACGACCTCGAGACCTCGCTCACCGGGCCGTCGATCTCGATCAGGGGCGAGCCGGTGGAGAATCCCCGGCTCTACGACCTGCTGTCGCGGGTTCAGGCGCAGGTCGACGAGGGCACCTCCGACGCGTACTACCTCGTGAGCCCGAAGACGAAGCGCGTCGTCAGCGGCCCGTTCAACTCGAGGGAGGACGCGCTTCGAAAGTCCGATGGGGAGGTGCCGACGGGGCGCTCCCTCTTTGCGGTGCCCGAGGACATGGTCGTGATTACGTGCGGCGAGCCCGCCGTTGTCTGCCCTGGAGGCCCTCAGGGGGGCGGCGTCGCCCCGGACCGCACCTATTACTACCTCTTCAAGTACGAGCCTCCGGAGATTCCCCAGATGACCGGTGAGGATCTAAAGCTCTCGGGCACCCGCGCGGACTTCGACACGAGCCCGAGTGGTGGCGGACTCCCGATCGTGACGATGGAGTTCACCGGACGCGGTGCCGACAGGTTCGAGGCGATCACCAGCGCGGAATACGTGCGTGGACGACTGCGCGGGACGCCACAGCACTTCGCCATCGTGCTCGACCGCGAGATCAGGACGTTCCCGCAGATCGACTACACCGACTCGAGCCTCGCGGGGGGAATCGGCGGCGGGCGGGCCCAGATCCAGGGCCTCGACTCCTTGGACGAGGCGCAGGACATCGCGATCGTGCTGCAGACCGGAGCGCTCCCGGTCAAGTTCGAGACGCTCGATCGCACCGACATCTCCGCCACGCTCGGCAAGGACTCACTCCGGGAGGCGTGGCAGGCCGCGATCGGCGGAATCATCCTCGTCGCGTTCTTCCTGCTCCTGTTCTACCGCTTCCTCGGCCTCGTGGCGGTCACCGGCCTGGTCGTCTACGCCGCCTTCCTCTACGCGACGATCCTCCTCTTCAACGTCACCTTGACGTTGCCCGGTTTCGCAGGCCTTGTGCTGACGTTCGGCGTCGCCGCCGATGCGAACATCGTCATCTTCGAGCGGATCAAGGAAGAGGTGCGCGCCGGGAAGTCCGTGCGCGCGGCGATCTCATTGGGCTACAAGAAAGGCTTCGCGACGATCATCGACGCCAACGTCGTCACGGCGATCACGGCGATGGTGCTGTTTGCGGTGGCGACGGCGAGTGTCCGCGGTTTCGCTCTCATGCTCCTGATCGGCACCGTCCTCTCGATGCTGACCGCGGTGCTGGCGACGCGAGCGATTCTCGCCCTCCTGGCCGGTTTCGGGTGGATCGACAACCCGCGGCTGATGGGCACCACGGGCAGAGGCATCCCGCGTTGGCTGCGCGCCGACTACATCGGGAGACGACGGATCTGGTTCGCGTTCTCCGGGATCGTCGTCGCGATCTCGATCCTCGCGATCATCTTCCAAGGCCTCAACCTCGGGATCGACTTCCGGGGGGGCACGCAGCTCTCGTTCCGCACGCCGGAGCCCACCTCCCTCGAAGAGGTGCGAGGCCAGGCCGCGCAGATCGGTCAAGAGGGGGCGGTGATCCAGGGGCGGGGAACGTCCGTGGGCGACAACTACACCAGCTTCCAGATCCGAACCGAGTCTCTCACCCTCGACGAGCAGAACACGCTCTCCCAGGAGCTCACCAGCGCGCTCGGGGCGACGTCCTTCGGCGCCAAGAACGTCTCCGAGAGCTTCGGCCGTCAGATCGCGAACTCGGCTCTGTTCGCGATCGTCGTCAGCCTGCTCCTGATCGTGGTCTACATCTCGGTTCGCTTCCAGTGGAAGTACTCGATCGGCGTCCTCGTCGCGCTCGCGCACGATGTCGTGATCACGGTGGGCGTGTACGCCCTGACGGGGAGGGAGGTATCCACCGCGACCGTGGCGGCAATCCTCACCGTGCTGGGGTACTCGATCTACGACACCATCATCATCTTCGACCGGATCCGCGAGAACGTTCCCCTGATGCGCCGCGCGTCGTTCCGGGTGATTGGCAACGTCTCGCTCTGGGAGGTGTTGCCGCGGTCTCTGGCGACGACCTTCATCACCTTGCTCCCAGTGGCAGCGCTCTATTTCTTCGGGGGCGACACCCTCAAGGACTTCGCCTTCGCGCTGCTCGTCGGCATCGGCTTCGGCTCGTATAGCTCGATCTTCCTGGCCGCTCCGCTGGTTGCCGTCTTCAAGCAGCGCGAGCCCGAGTTCGCGCGCCGGCGCGATGATCTCGGCGCGCTCGAGGGAGTCGAGTCCGTGGGTGGAATGCTGCTCGACGAGCCGGGCGACGAGGATGTCGACGAGGACAGCGGGACAGACGGCAGGCCGGACGAGGTCTCGCGTGCCCCCGCTCCGGTACTGCCTCCGACTGCGGGTCTTGGC
>JACCTK010000299.1 GCA_013812465.1 Actinomycetota bacterium | reverse complement strand
GGAGTGATCAACGTGCCGAAGCCCACACCTCCGCCGCCACCTCCTCCGACGCCGAACGTCGGGTTACCCGAAACCCGTGGAGGGAGCCCAGATCGGCGGAAGTCCTCAATAGCGCAGGAGTGTGCATGCCCTGCCGAGAGCCAGCGTCTCGTCAGACGACGACGAACCCGTTGACGCTCGCGCGCGCTGCATAGAGACTGCGCCCCCACGATGGACGGAGAAGGGCTCGCGGAGCTGCATACCCACCTCGGAGGCTCGGTCGCGTCCGACATCCTCTGGAGCCTCGCGCACGAGCAGGGGATCGCGCTTCCGGTCAAGGACTTCTGGGAGTTCGACGCCCTCGTCACGGTGCACGACACACGCGGGGTCAAGGACCTCGACGAGCTCGACCGGATCTACCACTGGACGGAGCTGATCCAGTCCTCCCCGCTCGCCGTCGAGCGCTCGGTGCACGGAGCGATCGGGGGCGCGTACCGCTCGCAGCGGATCACAACGCTCGAGCTCCGCTTCAATCCGATGAAGCGAAACCGTGGGGGCGAGCGTGACCTCGACCACATCATCCTCGCCGCGATCCGCGGGCTCGATCTCGCGAGCCTCGAGTACCCGCAGGTGCGCGCGGGGCTGATCCTGATGATGGACCGGACCTTCGAGCCGCGGCTGAACGAGATCATCGTGGAGAAGGCGATCCGCTGGGCCGACCGAGGAGTGGTCGGAGTCGACATCGCCGGCCCGCGACCCGGCGGCGGTCGCTACGACTACAAACAGATCAGCCCCATGGTCGAGGCCGCGCGCGAGGCCGGTCTCGGAGTGACGATCCACGTGGGCGAGGAGGGAGGCGACTTCGGCCTCGAGGAGACCGCAGAGGTGGTCGAGCACCTGAGGCCCGAGCGCATCGGGCACGGCATTCTCGCCGCGGGCGATCCCGAGCTCATGGCCGCGCTGCGAGATCTCGGGACCGTGCTCGAAATCTGCCCCACCTCGAACCTGCTGACGAAGGCGCTCCCGGACGAGGAGGCGGTGCGGGAGACGATACGGCGCTTCGTCGAGCACGGCGTCGCCTTCACCATCGCCACCGACGGCCCGGAGATGATGCGGACGCACCTGCGGGACGAGTTCGAGCTCCTCCGTCGCATCGGCGCGCTCGACGAGGACGAGCTGCGCGAGGCGAACGCGCGGGGTCACGCCGCGGCGTTCCGACGGAAGACCGCTGTGCCCGCGTAGGGGCGAGGCTCGCCTCGCCCTCGATCTACCGCCGGAGCGCGATGCCGAGGCAAGCCTCGCCCTTACGGCAAAGTGACGGCGGTCACCATCTCGCGCAGGAGCGCCCGCACCTCGCCGGGCCCGACGATGTGGATGTGCTCGCGGGGGCCGTCGGTGGCGCGCGCGCTGGGCAGGAGCCCGCCCACGTGCCCCGCGACGGAGCCTGACGGCAGCGCGTCCAGCAAGTCGTGATCGGTCCGGTCGTCGCCGAGACCGATGACGAAGTGCGCGGCGTCCTTTCCGTTCGGGAACACGTCTCGCACATAGACCCCCTTGTCGACCCCGCGCGCCCGCACCTCGATCACGCGGTGGCCCTGCAGGATCTCGGCCTGGGCACCGCCGAGATGCTGCCCGAGGTCGTTCAGGAGCTCGTGAGCCCGCCACGAGCCGTACTCGAGCTCGGCCTCGCGGTAGTGCCACGCGACGCTGACCGACTTCCGCTCCACATGCGCGCCGGGAACGTCGGCCGCGACCCGCCGCAGCAGTCGCTCGATCGGTCGCATCCACGTCAGGTCGAGCTCGACGAGTGTTCTCCATTCGCCACCAGGCGTTCGAGCGAGGTACCCGTGCTCGGCCGAGAGATGGATCGGGAGCTGGCCGAACCACTTCTCGAGGCTCGAGCGTCGGCGTCCGCTCACGATGTGGACGTCGGTCGCGGGAAGCGCGGCGAGATCGCGTAGCAGCGAGCGAATCTCCCTCGTCGGAACCGCGAGATCGGGATGGAGCTCGAGCTCGCGGAGCGTCCCGTCGTAGTCGAGCATGACCGTACGGGCCCTGGCCTTCGCGAACCGAAGCAGGAGCCGCTCCTGCACCTCGCCCTCGACGTTCGGCGGCTTCCGCCGGCGGTCTCGTTTCGAGTGTCGCCCGAGTCGGGTCAGAAAGCCGTCCGCCCATTTGCGGCTGTCGAGCTCTTCGACGCGCTTGGCCATGGTCTCCAGCCGGCGGCGGCGCTCGGGGAGATCCTGCGCGAGCGCCGTCCCCAGCGCCTCGACGACACCGTCGACGTTCCATGGGTTCACGAGCATCGCGCCCGGCAGGACCTGCGCCGCGCCGGCGAGCTCCGAGAGGAGCAGCGAGCCGCGCCAGCGACCCGGAAGACCCGGCTCCGACTGGCAGAGCACGAACTCGTGCGCGACGAGGTTCATCCCGTCGCGGAGCGGCGTCACCATCATCACGTCAGCGCGCCGGTAGAGAGCGACGAGCCCCTGCTTGGAGATGTCGCGGTGGACGTACTCGACCGGCGTGACTCCGGGCTGGCCGTAACGGCCGTTGATGCGCGAGATCAGAAGCTCGATCTCGTCCCGCTGCTGACGGAATTCCGGGCTCTCGAGGCGCGAGGGCACGAGCACCTGCAGCATCGTGGTCGTCTCGGCGCGCGAGGGATCCTGCTCGAGGAGCCGTTCAAAGGCGAGGAGCTTGCGGGGAATCCCCTTCGTGTAGTCCAGCCGCTCGATCCCGAGCACGAGCTTGCGTCCTTTGTACTGCTCCTCGAACTGCTCGACCAGGCGCGCTGTCCCCGGCTCCGCAAGCGTCTTGCGGAAGCCCGCGGTGTCGATTCCGATCGGGTCGACGCCGATTCCCACCGTGCGCCCGTCGACCTCGATCGAGTCCGGGCTCGAGTCGATGCCGATGATGCGCAGGCACGAGGAGCGAAAGTGGCGCGCGTAGTCGCCCACCTGGAAGCTCACGTAGTCGGCGCCCAAGAGGCCGCGCAGCACCTCCTCCCGCGCGGGCAGGAGGCGGTAGATCTCGGAGGACGGAAACGGCGTGTGCAGGAAGAAGCCGACCGAGAGACCCGGCGCGCGTCGGCGCAGCATCGCGGGCACGAGCATCAGGTGGAAGTCGTGCACCCAGACTCTGGAGTCGGGCCCGGAGTGCTCGAGGATCGCGTCAGCGAAGCGCTCGTTGACGCGGACGTAGTGCTGCCACGCCTCGGGCGTGATGCGGAGCCGGTCGCCGAAGTAGTGGAAGAGCGGCCACAGGGTGTCGTTGCAGACCCGGCCGTAGAAGTCCTCCTCCTCATCCGCCGAGAGGAAGATCGGGACGAGGTTCTGCTTGGCGAGCCGCTTGCGAGCCTTCGGCTGCAGCGACTCGGGAACGACGGTACCGGGCCAGCCGATCCATACCGCGTCACCCCGCACCGCCGTGAGCGCCGACGCCAGACCGCCCGCCGACGGCTGCACCTCGAAGCCCTTGTCGGCGAGTGTGAAGCGAACAGGCAGGCGGTTGCTCGCGATTACGAGCGAGTGGTGTCCGGTGTGCTTGGCCAGAGCGTCTCCCTCGGCGTCGAAAAGGGGTGGAGAGGTACAACCTACGTGTCGACGAATAGCTTGAGAGCTCCTTTCGGAATGAACGACTATGGCCGATCACTCCGAATGAAGCTCTGACATGGCACACGGCCTCGGGATCATCGGAAACTGCTCGTACAACGCACTCCTCCGTGACGGATCGGTGGAGTGGTTGTGCTGGCCGCGCCCCGACTCGAGCTTCATCTTCGGCCCCCTCCTCGACCGCGAGCGCGGAGGCGCCTTTGCTGTCGAGGGGGTCGATGCGACCGAGGTCGAGCAGGCATACGTCGAGAACACGAACGTCCTCCGGACGGTGTTCCGGGGCCCGAGCGGGGAGTTCGAGCTCTTCGACTTCGCTCCCCGCTTCCAGCTCTACCAGCGCTTTTTCAAGCCGTCGATGCTCGTCCGCATCCTGCGCCCGCTCTCGGGTGAGCCGCGCGCGCGCGTCCGATGTCGGCCGACGTACGACTACGGGCTGGCGGAGACAGGGTCGTGGCGCGCGTCGAACCACATCGCGTACACGGGCTTTCCGACGCCGGTCCGCCTCACGACGAATGTCCCGCTCACCTACGTTGAGGACGAGCGCCCATTCCTGCTCGAGGAGGACCGGCACCTCGTCCTCACCTGGGGCGAGCCGCTCGAGGCCGGTCTCGAGGAGACCGCCGAGCGCTTTCTCGAGCGCACGCTCGACTACTGGCGCCGCTGGGTGAAGGGCACGCGCGTCCCCCGCGACTACCAGCGCGAGGTCGTCCGCTCCGCGCTCGCGCTCAAGCTGCACCAGTACGAGGACACGGGAGCGCTGCTGGCGGCGACGACGACCAGCCTGCCCGAGCATCCCGGCTCCGGCCGCACCTGGGACTACCGCTTTTGCTGGCTCCGCGACGCCTACTTCACGCTGAACGCCTTCGAGCGGCTCGGCCATTCGGAGGAGATGGAGCATTTTCTCGATTACCTGCGCAACATCGCCGAGGAGCGAGAGGGAGTCCTCCAACCCGCCTACCGGATCAACGGCGCCCCCGATGCGGAGGAGCGCGTGCTCGAGCACCTAGCCGGCTACTTGGGCGACGGGCCGGTGCGAGTCGGCAACCAGGCCTTCGAGCACGTGCAGAACGACGTCTACGGCGAGATGGTGCTCGCGGTCAGCCGCCTCTTCCTCGACACCCGCTTCGTCGGCGAGATTCCGCAGCTGACCGGAGTCGAGATCGTAGGCTCGCTCCTTGACCAGATCGAATCGCGCCTGGAGGAGCCGGACGCGGGCCTGTGGGAGTTCCGCGAGCGGAGCCGGCTGCATAGTTTCTCGGTCCTCATGCACTGGGCGGGATCGCGCCGCGCGGTCGAGGTCGCCGAGGCCCTAGGCGCGACCGAGCTCGCAGAGCGTGCGCGCACGGTGGAGAACGCGGCCGCGGAGCTGCTCGCCACCCGCTGCTGGAACGACGACGTCGGAGCGTTGACTCAGGTCGCGGGCGAGTCCCAGCTCGACGCGGCGCTCCTGCTGGCCGTTCACCTCGGCTATCTGCCGCCTGAGGACCCGCGCGCGACCACGCACGTCGATGCGATCCGCGACGCGCTCTCGGTGGACGGCGGCCTGCTCCGCCGCTACTCGTCTCCCGACGACTTCGGCACGCCCGCCGCCGCCTTCACGGTCTGCACGTTCTGGCTCGTCGAGGCGCTGGCGATCCTGGGCCGGACGGACGAGGCGAAGGAGCTCTTCGACTACCTGCTCTCCCTCCACAACGGCCTCGGTCTCTACTCGGAGGACATCCTGCCGGACACGCTCGAGCAGAGCGGCAACTTCCCGCAGACGTACAGCCACGTGGGGTTGATCAACGCGGCGTTCCGGCTGTCTCGCCGCTGGGACTGAGCCCCTACGCTGGCGATGACGCGTAACGGGACTCGCTCGAGAATACGAACGGGGAGAAGAGGGGCACGTCGAGCTCTGCCAAGAGTGCTCCAGCCTGCTCCTCCGAGCAGTCGAGCACGCGGCGTGAGCCCGCGCCTTGCCCGAGGTGGAGCACGATCGTGCAGAGGCCGGATCGCGCCTGAAAAGGCGAGCGCTCGACGGCGTAGGAGACGATCGCACGTGGATCGAGCGAGGTCCAGCGGCGAGCGAGCGACCCCTCGCGCACCGCGAGCCTTTGTCCGTCGAAGCGATGGCCGAGCTGACGGTAGCGGTCGATGGCGAGCGGCACGCCCGCGAGTCCGAGAGCAAACAGAGCCGCCGCGGGCAGCCACCACTGGAGCGCCAGGGCGCCTAGCGCGGGCACGACAGGCAGAACGACCGCACGCCTGAGCCGTCGCGGCAATGCAGCCCGCGGGTGCCGCTCCAGCGTCGCGCCGGGCACAGCCACGGGATCGAGCGCCCGCGCCAGCACACGCGCGTCATCGCTCGCGATCACGGGCGCCAACGCGGTTCGGCCGGCCCGGCCTCCCGCGACACCTCCGGCGACCACCCGCACGCCGACGAGGCCGAACACACGCCGGAGCGGCGAGTCGCGCAGATCGAATCCGCGAACGCGCGACCGGTCGATGGCGACGCTACGCCGGGTCAGCAGGCCCCGTTGCGCGACGAGGCGATCGCCGTCATCCGTCAGCTCGAAGCCCCAGTCGGTGAGGAGCGAGCCAGCCGCCGCGAGGACGAGCGCGACGAGAACTCCGACGATCACGAGCACGCTCACGCCGAGCGCCTCGGTCGGAACCCGATCGGCCGCCTCGCTCAGCAGCCGCTCTCCGAGCGCGCTCGGCAAGTCGTCGGCGAAGTTGGCAATCACGCCGATCACCGCCAGCGGAGCGAG
>JACCTK010000298.1 GCA_013812465.1 Actinomycetota bacterium | reverse complement strand
CTCTTGTACTACGCGCTGGTCGAGCTCCAGGCGGGTTTCGGGCAGATCGTGCTCGTGCTCGTGCCGCTCGCCACGCTGCTCATCGCAGTGCTCCAACGCCAAGAGCGCTTTCGCGTGATCGCGCTCGTCGGCGCGATCGTCGGGCTGGGCGGCATCGTGGTGATGTCGCGCACGTCACTGCCCGAGACGGTCCCGCTTCTCTCCTTGCTCGCCGCGGTCGGCAGCGCGCTCTGTGTCGCCCAGGCGGCGGTGCTCTTGCGGTTCTTCCCGAGAGCGCACCCGGTGACGATGAACGCCCTGGGTATGGCGACGGGCGCTGCCTCCTGCTTGCAGGATCGCTGCTTGCAGGCGAGTCGCATCCCCTCCCGCGTGACGGCGAGACGTGGGCTGCGCTCGTCTATCTCATTGTCGTCGGCTCCGTGCTCGTTTTCGTGCTCTACCTGTTCGTGCTCGCGCGCTGGAGCGCGTCTCGCACGACGTACGGGTTCCTGATCATTCCCGTCGTCACGGTCGCGCTCTCGGCCTGGCTCGACGACGAGAAGGTCGGCCTCGGGCTGGTGCTCGGTGGCGTGCTCGTTCTTGCGGGCGTGTACGTCGGTGCGCTGCGTCCGGTGCGTGACTGAGCCGCGAAAGCTAACCTCGCTCACTCCCATGGACGTGCAGACACTCGAGGAAAACGCGCTCGCCGCGGTCGTCGCCGCCGGATCGGAAGACGAGATCGAGCGCATCCGGGTCGAGTACCTCGGCCGCAAGAGCGAGCTCAAGCTCGCGCTCCGGGACGTACGCGATCGCGAGACGGGGATGGCGCTGAACACCCTCCGCGAACGCCTCGAGACGGCGATCGACGACCGCGAGGAAAACCTCCGACGCGCGGAGCTCGACCGCAGGCTGACCGAGGAGTACGTGGACGTCACCATGCCCGGGACGCCGCTTCGCCGAGGACAGCTGCACCTGATCACCCAGATCCGCCGCGAGGTCGAGGACATCTTCCTCGGCCTCGGATACACGGTCGTCGACGGTCGCGAGGTCGAGACCACTCGCTACAACTTCGACGGTCTCAACTTTCCAGAGGGCCATCCGACCCGCTCGCCGCTGCAGACGCTGTTTCTCGACGACGAGACCGTCCTCCGCACCGAGACATCGCCGTCGCAGATTCGGACGATGGAGGCTCAGGAGCCGCCAATCTACATCGTCTCACTTGGGCGCGTCTACCGGCGGGATACGCCGGACGCGACACACACGCCGACCTTTCATCAGATCGAAGGCCTCGCCGTGGACGAAGGGATCACACTCGCCGACCTCCTCGGGACGCTCGACTATCTGCTGAAGGCGCTCTTCGGACAAGAACGACGGACCCAGTTCACAACGAACTACTTTCCGTTCACCGAGCCGTCGATCGAAGCGCGGGTTTCCTGTCACATCTGCGACGGGACCGGTTGTGCGGTCTGTCGGCACTCGGGCTGGATCGAGGTCGGCGGCGCGGGCATGGTCGACCCAAACCTGTTCGAGTTCGTCGGCTACGACCCGGAGCGATATACGGGGTTTGCATTCGGCTGGGGCCTCGAACGCATCGCCGTGCTTCGACACGGGATCCCGGATCTGCGAGAGCTCTGGCGGAACGATCCGCGATTCCTGAGGCAGTTCTGATGCGCGTTCCGCTCTCTTGGCTCCGCGAGTACGTCAGCGTCGATGCGACGGCAGGCGAGATCGCCGATCGGCTCGCGATCTCGACTCTCGATGAGGTCGAGCGCGTTCGCGACGTCGGCGTCTCGGACCTCGACGGCAACCTCGACCGTTTTCTCGTCGCGAAGGTGCTCGAGGTGGAACCCCATCCGAACGCCGACCGGCTGCGGGTCTGCCACGTCGACGTGGGCGAGAGCAACGCGCGTCAGATCGTCTGCGGAGCATGGAACTTCGAGGCTGGCGCGACGGTTGCCGTTGCTCTTCCTGGCGCACTCCTCCCGATCCTGGACGCGCCGCTCGATGAGCGCGAGGTACGTGGGCAGCAATCGCGCGGAATGATCC
>JACCTK010000256.1 GCA_013812465.1 Actinomycetota bacterium | reverse complement strand
CCCGCCGCTGTCGTGATCTCGACCGAGGAGTGGGAAGCTCTGGAGGAGACGCTCGAGATCCTGCAGGACGACGAGACGCTGGCGGCGCTACGCGAGAGCGAGCAAGACGTGAAAGCCGGCCGTCTCTTCTCACTCGCCGAGGTGAGGCGCGACCTCGGGCTTGCCTGAGCTTCGACTAACTCGACGGGCGAAAGAGGACTTGGGCGCGCTGCCGGAGACTGTACGTGAAGCGGTCATTGAGACGCTCGACGTGATCGCGCTGGAACCCGAGGAGGTGGGCAAGCGCCTCGTCGGTCGCCTGCATGGACCTTGGTCTGCGCGCATCGGCAACTATCGCGTTCTGTACTCCGTGGAACAGCGCGGAGTCGTCGTTCGCGCGATCCGACATCGAGGTGTCGCATATCGCACTCGTCGACCACCGCGATAGACGCGGTTGCCACGCGCCGCTCGCCGAACGCGCGTGCAGACTCCACGCGATGAGCGCCGTCGACCCGACACCGGTCCCACAACTTCGCCCGCTCGGCATCGGCGAGATCCTCGACGTCGGGATCAAGATCACCACGCGGCACTGGCGGACGCTCGTGCTCGCGGTGCTGGTCGTCGTCGTGCCGCTCGAGCTCCTGGGCGCGCTCGTCACCCTGTCGGCCGCCGACACCTCTGTCTACGACCCGCTCTCGAACGAGTTCGACCAAGACGTTCTGTGGCGAGAGGTCGCAGCCATCGCCGTCGCAGCGGGCCTCACGCTGCTGGCTCAGACAATCGCGACAGGAGCCTGCTTCAAGACAGTGGCCGACGCCTACCTCGGCCGCGCGGCGTCGTGGCGGCGCTCGCTCGGCGAGGTCGTCCGGCGCCTGCATTCGATCATCTGGATCTCGGTTCTCGGCACGTTTCTCGCCGCCCTTGCCCTGGTCGCCTTCATCGCGCCCGGCATCTGGCTCTACTTCGCGTGGGCGGTCGCGGTGCCGGTGCTCCTGATGGAGGGCACGAAGGGGCGCCTGGCGCTGGGTCGATCGTTCCGGCTCGTCAGGGGCTTCTGGTGGAGGACATTCGCGATCCTCGTCCTGGGCGCCATCCTCGCGGGCATCGTTCAGTCGGCCGTCACGGCCGCGTTCCTCGCTGCCACCTTCTCGACCGACAGCGAGGCGGTGTCCGTCCTCGCGAACTTCCTCGCGTCCGTCCTTGCCGGCATCCTCACGACGCCCTTCGTCGCCGCTGTGACGATCGTCCTGTACATCGACCTGAGGGTGCGTAAAGAGGGATTCGATCTCGCTCTCCTGGCCACACGCCTGGGAGGTGGAGGCGAGGCCGGGTCCGATCTCCCGTTCGCGGACATTCCCGCGCCACCACCGCTTCTCCCTCAGGCAAGACCTCCGACCGGAGGCGCCCAACCGCCGTACTGGCCGCCGCCTCCCGGCTGGAAGCCCTCTGACACGGACGATTCGTGAGCGAGACGCCCGAGCAGGCACGCGCTGCGGCGGAGCGAATTCTGTCCGCGCGGCAATACCACGAGACGGAGCTCCCGCGTCCGCTACGGGGCGTGCTCGACTGGCTGGGCGACCGCTTGCAGCCAATCGGCGGCCTCGTCGATCGCATCCTGCCCGGTGGCGAAAACGTCGTCTGGCTCGTTCTGGCGGCGGTGGTGCTCCTGCTAGCGATTGTCTTCGCGACCCGGCTCGTCGGCAAGCGCGGCCCCGGCGCGGAGCGGGGATTTGCCCAAGCCCGAGCTGTCGGGAGCCTCGATGCCGCGCAGCTGGAGCGGGACGCCGACGCGGCCGAGAGCGCCGGCGATCTCGAGCGCGCCCTGAGACTGCGTTTTCGCGCGGGCGTCCTGCGGCTGCTGGAGCGGAGGCAGCTCGACGACGGGACGTCGATCACGACCGGAGCGCTCGTCCGACGGTTTCGCTCGGATGCGTTCGCCGCCGGCGCCCGCTCCTTCGACGAGGTCGTCTACGGTCGCCGCCAGCCCACTCCCGACGATGCGCGCCGCGTGCGAGAGGCCTGGGAGGCGGTGCTCGCACGATGAGGCTGCGCTCGCCGTGGACGGTAGTGGTCGTCGTCGCCGCCGCGATCGTGGCGATCAACCTGGGCTTGCGCGTTCTCGACCGCGCCACGCGCTCGCCGGGCGGGCCGGAGTCCTCCTCGTTTGCGACCGCGCCGGAAGGAGCGGCAGCCTACGCAGAGCTCTTGCGGCGCTTCGATCGCCCCGTCCTGCGCCTTCGAGAGGCGCCGAGAGACGCGGAACTCGACCCCGAAAGCACGCTCGTGCTTCTCGACGCTCGCCCCGTACCCGCCGAGGACGCGCGCGCCATCGAGGACTTTCTGCGAGCCGGCGGTCGACTCCTCCACGCCGGAGAAGACGCCGGCTGGCTTCGTGGGCTCGACGACGCGGTTCCCTCGTGGCAACCCACTCCGGTCGGGCGGGCGACCGTGCCTCCAGCCGCCGAGGGCCTGGGGCGCGTGCGGAGCGTCGAGGCCGTCGGCGTCGGCCTCTGGCGCACGACAGACGGCGTGCTGCTGGGGACGCCGAACGGAGCGCTTGCGATTGAGCGTCCCATCGGCCAGGGCGTAGTCGTCCTTCTCTCCACCGCCTCCCCGCTGCAGAACCGGCTCCTCGCCCGGGCCGACAACGCCGCCTTCGGGCTGGTCGCGGCGGGACCGGTCGGCCGCCCGGTGGTCTTCGCGGAGACCTTCCACGGCTACGGGGCGGCCACCGGGCTCGGGGCGATCCCGAGCGAGTGGTGGTGGGCTTTCGCAGGTCTCTGCCTCGCGGCGTTGACCTTTGCTCTCGCGCGCGGCCGGCGGTTGGGGCCGCCGGAGCTCCCCGGCCGCGAGCTGCCACCGGCGCGAGTCGAGTTTGCCGAGGCTCTCGCCGTGCAGCTGGCGAAGTCGAGGCCGCGCAGCGAGGGGGTTCGGACCGCGCGCCGGCTTGTCCGCGCCCGGCTCGGCCGAGGGCTGCGGCTGGCAGCGGACGCGAGCGACGATGCGTTCCGAGCGGCGGCCGCGTCCAGAGGGCTCGATCCGGGCCTCGTCGAGCCGGCGCTCGCCTCGGGGTCCGGAGAGAGCGACCTGCTCGCGCTCGGAAACGTCCTACGGCGTCTGGAACGGGAGGAGGCGGTCGCGTGAGAGATCTGGCAAACCGAGTCCGGGCGGAGGTCGAGACGGTCGTGGTCGGACAGAGCGTTCTCGTCGAGCACCTGCTCGCGGCCGCGGTGGTCGGGGGGCATGTCCTCCTGGAAGGGCCGCCGGGCACCGCGAAGACGCTGCTCGCGAACGCGCTCGCGCGGGCTCTCGATGTCGAGTTCCGCCGCGTCCAGTTCACACCGGACATGCTCCCCTCCGACCTGACTGGGACGACCGCGCTGCGCGGCGGCGAGCTCGTGTTCCGGCCGGGCCCGGTGTTCACGAACATCCTCCTCGCTGACGAGATCAACCGCACTCCGCCGAAGACGCAAGCGGCATTGCTGGAGGCGATGCAGGAGCGCCAGGTCTCGATCGACGGCGAGACTCATCCCCTGCGGGCGCCTTTTCTCGTCCTCGCCACCCAGAATCCGATCGAGTACGAGGGCACCTATCCGCTCCCCGAGGCGCAGCTCGACCGCTTCCTCTTCAAACTGGAGCTCGGCTACCTGCCCGAGAGCGACGAGATCGCGATATTGAGGCTCGCTCATCGAGGCGTCTCGCCGCCGTCGCTCGACTCGGTGAACGCGATCGTTCGGCCCGAGGAGCTGGAGGCGGCGCGGCAGGAGGTCGACGCGACAGCCGTCTCGGACGAAGTCGCGGCATTCGTGGTCGCTCTCGTCCGCAAGACTCGGGAGCTTCCCTCGGTCGAGCTCGGCGCCAGCCCGCGCGCTGCCGTGCACCTGCTGGCGGCTGGGCGGGCGTTCGCGCGGCTCGCCGGGCGCGACTTCGTCACCCCCGACGACGTCGTCGACGCCGCGCGGCCCGTGCTGAGGCACCGACTCGTCCTCCGTCCCGAGGCGGAGCTCGAGCGCTACACGACCGAGGACGCGGTGGGAGCGGCGCTGGCGTCGGTTCCGGTTCCGCGGTGAGCCCGACCCAACGGTCGGCGCTGGCGGTCGCGGCGCTCGCCGCCTTGGCGCTGGCGCTGCCCTGGACGGTCG
>JACCTK010000240.1 GCA_013812465.1 Actinomycetota bacterium | reverse complement strand
GCGGACGTCACCCCCTAGTGCTCCGTCCCGGAAGCCGCTTGAGATCGCGAGCGAGTACCAAACGCGTCCACCGTCCGAGCGCTCCAGCTTGAAGCCAGCCCGCTCCAGAGCCCGCCGAGAGGGCGTGTTGTCAGCCAGCACCTCTCGGGCGACGACCCGGCGGATCCCGGGCTGGCGCAGCAGCCACTGCGACAGCCCTTCGACGAGTTCCGTCCCATAGCCAGCGTTCACTGGTGCCGTCTCGTCGTTGCTATCGCTTCACAGGTAGCGAACGTGCGGTGGTCAACCCGAGCTCGACCCATCTCGCGAGCTCGCGCGTGCCGCAAAGGTGTTCCGGGGCCACTCGTAACCAGCCTCGCATTGGCCTGCCTCGCATCACCATGTGGTGGGCGTTCGTCGTCTCTACGAACGTGTCTGACTCCTGCGGGTCGATACGGACGATGATGCCTCCTTGGCCACTCGCTGCCACGGCCATGTTGCCGCCGATGAGGAAGGCGAGCCCACCGAACATCTTCCTCTCAGTCAGACCCAGTTCAGCGGCAGTCAGCTCACGGATCCGGGCGGCGAGAGTTTCGTCGTAGGCCATGTCCGACGCATGATGGCGGACCGATCGTCGGCGGTCCGCCTCAAGGGAGAGACAGACCTGTAAGCCCGAGTGTCCTCACGCTCGCTCCAGCGGGGCCGGAAGGCCGCCCAAACGAGGAGCGAATGTCGGGTGCACGGTTCGGAAGTGCCTGCGCCTTGGCGGCGAGTACGCGGCTCAGCCGGCCGGCGTCCTCGCTTGTCGCCCACTTGCTCTCACCGACGAGGACCGCCTCGCGGTCCCTTCCCGCCAGAGCGACGGCATCGATTTCAACCTGCTGTGGTTGATCCGCCCAGAACGGACCGACCGCCACGACGCCCTCTCCCAGCTCGCCAGCCTCGGCGCGCGTTCGACGCGCGAAGGGTGGTCGGCAGAGGACGATCCCGATCCACCCCGCTCTCGCGCCGCTCTTCGTCGAGTGCTACGCGACCCGCGTGCCCCTGACCGAGCAGGCCGTCTTCGTCGGCGTCCAGGGCAACCGGCTTCACCCCACACAGCTCGGCCAGACGTTCCGCCACTACGTTCACATGGCCGGCGTCAACGAGCGCAAGCGGGTCACCCCACATACGCTCCGGCACGTCTTCGCCTCCGAGCTCCTCCATGGCGGTGCGAACCTGCGCCAGATCCAGGAACTGCTGGGGCACAAGCACCTCGACTCGACTCAGCGCTACACGCGCGTGAACGCGCACGAGCTGCGAGGCGCGATCAAGCGGCTGCGCTGGGTCGGCTGACGTCGCGCTTCAGCGACGTGCGAGGACGTCTCGGGCGAAACGGATGAGCCTCTCGGCCTGGGTGAAGGCCGATCTCAAGTCCTGCGTGGCCATGTTGTAGAAGCCGTAGTGAGCTTCGTCCTTGAGGTTGATCAGACGGCGCATCGCGTTGGCCGCGCCCTTGCCGCCTGGCTCGATCAGTTCGAGAAGGGCTTCGGCGTCGTGATGATCCTGACCGCGCGACCGGCGACCGAGGGCCTTGCAGCAGGCCGCATCGGAGGCGGCGATGCCTGCGAGGATGGCGAGCGCTGCCGCCGCACTCGCCCAGTCGGGATCGGGTTCGTCCTTGATCAGCCTGGCGACCTCCATGAACTGCTCAGCGCGCCGGAGCTTGGCCTGGGCCTCGCGGCTGCCGCAGACCTGGGTGCGGCCTCGGTCTCGCGCTCGAGGGCTCATCGCCGCCGTCGGAAGAGGCTCGACGGCTCGTCGCCCACGAGAGTGATCCCATCGGCGTCGACGTTCTCGACGACGGGTGGACGTTCGCGGCGTAGGCGCGCGAGATCGCGCTCGGAGATCTCCGCGATACCCGCATGGTTCCCGGTCCAGGCGTGGATCGCACCGGCGAGCGAGTCGATCTGCGACCGCCAACGTTCGTCCTCCTCCTCCACGTCCCTCGGTCGGATGACGAGGATGTCGATGTCGCTCTCCGTGTCCCCGTCGCCGCGGGCCGCCGATCCGAAGATCGACGCATGAATCGGCTGAACCTCCCAGCCTCCGAGGTGCTCCT
>JACCTK010000202.1 GCA_013812465.1 Actinomycetota bacterium | reverse complement strand
GTGGAGCGCCGTGCAGATCACCGATCGCTACGGCGACGGCGTCGAGGACGTCATGGCCAAGGTGCTCGGCGCCGCGCTCCTGTTCGGAACAGCCGGTCTGATCGCGAAGAGCCTGATCCAGACCAAGGCCGTCGGCGACGCGAAGTGGGACCTGACTCCTCGCGACCGTACGGCGGCGGTGCTGATCGGGGCGCTCGGCGGGTTCATCGTCGGCCTGACGTCGGTCGGGAGCGGCGTGTTCTTCGGGCTCACGTTGCTCATCATCTTCCCGCTCCGCGCGCATAAGGTCGTGGGCACGGACATCTTCCACGCGGCGGCGCTTCTCTATGTCGCAGGGGTCGGCCACTGGCTGGCCGGCAACGTCGACTTCGGGCTGCTCTTCTGGCTTCTGCTGGGATCGATCCCGGGCGTGCTCATCGGGGGACGCCTGACGCTCTCCATTCCCGAGCAGTTCCTGCGGCTCCTCCTGGCCGGAGTTCTCGGCCTTGCGGGAATCAAGCTGCTCGATGTTCCCGGGTCTGGAATCATCGTCATCGTCGCGCTCTCCGCAGGTTTCGTAGCCTTGCTAGTCGTTCTCGCGCGCCACAGCTGGATCCGCATCCAGCGCGGGCGCAGCGAGAGCACCCCGTCCATCGTGGAATAGCTCGATACCATCGCACTCCGTGCGCACGGTCTGGGTGAGCTTCGACACGATCGGCCGCGAGTGCCTCGAGGCCGCCGCGGGCGTGGGAGCGGAGATCGTCGGCGTCGTCACGTTGCCGGGCCCGGTTGACCCGAATCGTTCCGGGCAATGCGCCTTCGACGACGTCGCGCGACGTCACGACGCGACGTTGGTCGAGGCCGCGGACATCAACGCAGACGAGACGCTCGCAGCGGTCGACGCGCTCGACCCGGAGCTGATCTTCGTCGTGGGCTGGTCGCAGCTTGCCCGCGAGCCGTTTCTCGCACTTGCGCGCGAGGGCGTCTTCGGGATGCATCCGACGCTGCTGCCGCGGCACCGCGGGCGCGCCGCGATTCCGTGGGCGATCCTTTCCGGTCTCGCGCGGACCGGCGTCACACTGTTCGAGATCGTGGACGAGACCGCGGACTCGGGCGCCATCGTCGGTCAGGTCGTGATCGATATCGAGCCCGACGAGACGGCTGAGACCTTGTTCGAGCGAATCTCGGAAGCGCACGTTGAGCTGATCCGCGAGCTCGTGCCGCAGCTCTTGACGCGCAGCGCGCCGCGCTCACCACAGGATCTCTTCCGCGCCAGCTCGTGGCCGCGGCGCCGACCCGTCGACGGGATCATCGACTGGGAGACCCGCGCCCCGTATCTGCACGACTGGGTCCGAGCGCAGACGCGTCCCTATCCCGGCGCTTTCACCTTCCTCGGCGAGCAGAAGGTCGTTGTGTGGCGGGCGCGGCCGGTCGAGGCTGACGCGGCCGCGCCTGCCGGGACGATCGTGGAGACCCGGCCAGAAGGACCGGTCGTCGCCTGTGGACAAGGAGCGCTACTGCTGGAAGAGATCGAGACCGGAGTGCGGGAGTTGAGCGTGGGAGCAAGGCTCGGATGACGCGCGTGCTCGTCGTCGCAGCGCACCCGGACGACGAAGTTCTGGGCATGGGAGGCACGATCGCGGTCCACACGAAGAGCAGCGACGAGGTGCGGGTGCTCGTCGTGACCGACGGAAGCTCCACCCAATACCCGGACGACTCGGCCACGCGCGCTCGCAAGGAACAGGAGGCGCTCCGCGCTGCGGCGGAGCTCGGTGTCGTCGACTACGTCCATCTAGGCCTTCCGGACATGCGGCTCGACACGCTGGCGCACGTGGACGTCAACCGCGTCATCGAGGAGCACGTGCGCGAGCTCGCGCCACAGGTCGTCTACACCGTGCAGCCCGATGTCAACCAGGACCATCGAGTGCTCTTCGACTCTGTGGCGGTCGCCACTCGGCCGACGCCTGGTCAGCCCGTACGTCGCCTGCTCACCTACGCGCCGACCTCGAGCACCGAGTGGACGCCCGCGGCGGTCAACTGGTTCCAACCCAACTGGTACATGGACATCACCGCCACGCTCGAGCGGAAGCTCGCCGCGTTTGTCCACTACGAGACCGAGCGCCGCGAGTATCCGCATCCGCGCAGCGAGCGGGCGATCCGCGCCACCGCGGAGTTCCACGGCACGAGCTCGGGCTTCGAGCTCGCGGAGCCGTTCGTCCTGGTGCGCAGCCTAGAGCCGTTCTAGCGAAGCTGTGGCACGGCTGCCGCAGACTTTGATCGTCCTCGCGCTCCTCGGCGCGACGGCGGCGGCATTCGCGTTCACCGAGCGCGTGAAGCTCGAGAGGAGCCCGATCACCGGAACCAAGGTCGACCGCGTCTTCTCCCCGGTTTGCGAGTGCGCCCGCAACGTCGCCGTCATCTCGTTCGTGCTCCGCAAGAAGGGGACGGTGACCGTTGACATGCTCGACACGGGCGGGAGGCGCGTGCGCAGGCTCGTCCGCGGCCGGGAAGAGCTGAAAGGCCGTGTCTCGTACACCTGGGACGGCCGCGATGACCTCGAGCGGGTCGTCGATGAGGGCGTCTATCGGCCTCGTGTCGAGCTCGAGGAACGCGGACGCACGATCGTGCTTCCGAACCCGATCCGTGTCGACACGACCGCGCCACGGATCCGGCTCCTCCGCGTGCTCCCTCAGGTCTTCTCGCCGGACGGAGACGGGCGTCGCGACCGCGTCACCGCTCGTTATGAGACCGACGAGCTGGCACGCGCGATGATGCTGGTCGACGGCAGTCGTCGCGTGCTCTCGAAGTTTCGCTCGACCGAGGGGCAGCTGATCTGGTTCGGTCGCGCAAGCGGTCAGCCGGTGCGGCCGGGGACGTACGAGATCCGCCTGCGCGCGTTCGATCGCGCTGGCAACCGCTCCAGCTCGCGGCGGATCATCGCTGTCGTCGCGCGGTACATCGAGCTGACACACGACCGGATCGAGGTCGTGGCGGGAAAGCTCTTCTCCGTTCGAGTTCTGACCGACGCCGTCTCCTACCGATGGCTCTTCGCCGGGGAGCGCGCGGTTCGCCGGAAGAGAGTCCTCGTCCTGCGCGCCCCGGAGACCCCGGGCTCGTATCGCGTCTACGTCTCGCTTCGTGGACGCTTCGCAGCCAGCGCGGAGGTCATCGTCACCGAGCCGGCTCAGCCCTGAGGGCCTGTCCGGAAAGTGGCTCAGGCCTGACATATGCGACGCACCACGATGCAGCGTCCTCA
>JACCTK010000185.1 GCA_013812465.1 Actinomycetota bacterium | reverse complement strand
AGAGACTCGTCCAACTCGACGCTGAGGATGTTCACCTTCTTGACGCTCACGCGTAGAACATTCGCAGGTTGTGGCGATCGCACGGCGACCGTGCTCCCACTCAGGAGCTCAATCTGAAATGACCTCTTAAGAGCGCGAAGCCGGAGCGGCCGTTCCGACAGCCTCGAGTGTCGCCTGGAACAGTGTCTTGTCGATCTTCCCGTGGTAGATCGGCACGCCCTCCTCGACACAGATGCGGATGACCTCCTCGCGGTCGATCCCCGTCTCCTTGGCGACCTCTTCGGGCGTCAGGTGGTTGGCCATCTGTTACCTCCTAGCAAGTTTGAAAAACGGCAACAAAAAAGCCCGCCAGCGCGGAAAGCGCGGTCGGGCTCGGGTCGTTCGCGTGTCGAGCGGGTCAACCGATGACCCGCCTGACGGAAGCTTCCACCATCCGTCTGAGCATACCCAGGTTTCCGCAGCCTGCGCAACGCCACTCAGACCACGAAGGAGAAAACGAGCTGAGTCGTCAGCGCAGTCGCGGGCCGGAGGGCGATTCACTCGCCCGCAGGCCTGGCAGGACGTGACTCGAGACCACGTGTGAAGGGAGGGGGCACATGGGGGAACCACGGGTTCCCCCACGCCTATCGGGGTGCCCAGATTTGAACTGGGGACCTCTCCGACCCGAACGGAGCGCGCTACCAGGCTGCGCCACACCCCGGCCGAAGAAGCCTAGCTAGAACGTAGGGGAACCCGTGGTTCCGCCACGTGCCCCCTCCTTCGATCGTGGGGGAACCCGTGGTTCCCCACGTGCCTCCTCCTTCTGTGCAAACGCACTGAGCTTGAGGCGCGAGGCCTCCCGGCCGGCTAAGCCGGCCTCCGGCTCGATCGTGGCTCGTATCGAGGCTCGGTCTCTTCCTGCCTATCCTCTGTTCCGTGCTGCGCGCGGTTCTGTTCGACGTCGACTTCACATTGTTTCGGCCCGGGCCCGAGCTTGGGCCGGAGGGGTATCGGCGCGTGGGGGAGCGGCATGGGCTCGAGCTCGATCCCACTCGGTATGGAGAGGCTCGGACGGCCGCGATCGAGGCGCTGCAGGGCGAAGGGCGGTTCGTGCACGACGACGAGATCTGGGTCGCGTTCACCGAGAAGATCGTTCGCGGCATGGGCGGAGATGCGGCGGGCGCGAGGGAGTGCGCGACGGACATGGTGCGCGAGTGGGAGCGGCACGAGAACTTCTCGCTCTACGAGGACGCCCTTGCTGTCCTCGACGAGCTTCGTCGGTACGACCTGAAGATCGGGCTCATCACGAATGGGCAGCGTGATCTCGAGGAGTTCGTCGCCCATCACGGCCTCGAGGTCGACGCCATGGTCGGATCGCGGCTGCACGGTAGGACCAAGCCGCACCCGTCCATTTTTGTCGCCGCGCTTCGCCTGCTGGAGGTGCAGCCTGAGGAGGCTGCGATGGTGGGGGATTCCTACGAGGACGACATCGCCGGCGCCCGGGCTCTCGGGATGCGCGCGATCCTGCTCGATCGCGACGGCCTGCGCCCCGACGAGCCGGAGCGGATCGACACGATGCTCGCGCTCCCTGCCGCGCTCGGTCTCGCTCCCAAGTAACAGACTGTTACTTGGCGAATCCGAGCTCGGCGCGCCAGGATTGCGTGTGCTCGCCCAATGCTGGCGGGTGTCCGGCGGAGTAGCGCGGTCCGAACTCTGACGCCGCCTCTTGGCGCGTCCAGACTGGCCCCACACACACATCGTCGTCGCCGAAGTGAGCGAGCCAGTCCGCGAGTGGCTGCGTCTCGAAGATTCTGGAGAGCTCGGTCGCGAGCTCGTCCTGGTCGGCTGCGTATTGATGCGCGGCGAGCTCAGGTCGGCCGACAAGCTCGCAGAGACGCGCGAAGAACTTCGGCTCGAGCGCGCCGACGGTCAGATGCCGTCCATCGGCCGTCGCGTACGTCCGGTAGCACGCGAGCCCGCCGGTGAGCATCCCCGCGACTGGCTCGCCACCGAGCCGGTGCGCCACCAGATCGTGCGACCGCTGGGTCATCGAGACGGTTACTCGGGTCCCCTTGCCCGTTCGCCCCCGCTCGATGAGCGCGGCGAGGATCTCGACGATCGCCCCGAGCGCACCCGCCGCGAAGTCCGCGACTTGGACGGGCGGCCACTCGGGCGCGGTGTCCTCGAGCACTCCCGCCCAGCCGAGGTAGTTGAGATCGTGGCCGGCGCGAGCCGCGTGCGGGCCAGAGGTCCCGAAGCCCGTTATCGAGCAGTAGACCGTCGAGGAGGGGACGTCCTCGGGGCCGATGCCGATGCGCGCGGCGACTCCCGGTCGGAAGCTCTCCAACACGACGTCAGCGCGTGCCGCGACGGCGCGCGCGAAATCCACGTCGTTCCCGATATCGCAAACGACCGACTCGGTTCCTCCACGCAGCGCCGCATCCCAGGCGGGCGCCGTCTGGCGCATCGGATCCCCGTCCGGGCTCTCGACCCGCACGACCCGCGCGCCGAGCCGTAGAAGCTCGCGACTTGCGTACCCACCGGGGAGATAGCGCGTGAAGTCGACGACGAGGATCCCGGCCAGCGCTTGCACCGAGACGCAGCGTACCTCTATCCTCGACGGCGTTGACTGGCCGTTCAATAGCTCAGGAAGAGAAGAGACAGCTCATTCTCGACGCTGCTGTGCGCGTCTTCGCCCGGAACGGCTACCACGGTGCGCGGGTCGGCGACATCGCGACCGAGGCGGGCGTCGCGCACGGGCTTCTCTACCACTACTTCGGCTCGAAGGAAGAGGTTCTCGAGACGGTCTTCCGCGAGAACTTCAGCGAGCTGCTCGATCGCTTCCGGGCGGTCGAGGAAGCCGACGAGTCTGCAGGCGAGAAGCTCGAGGGCATTGCCAAGATCCTGCTTCGCACCTGGCGGAACGATCCGGCCCTCGTCACGGTCATGGTGCGCGAGGTCGCCCGCAGCCCGCAGCTCCAAGCCCAGGTCGACGAAGTCCGGCAGGCGTTCTCCATCGTCCAGCGTGTGATCGAAGAGGGGCAAGCCGACGGCGCCTTCCGGCGTGACATCGACGCCGAGCTCGCGAGCTTTGTTGTTTACGGCGGTCTCGAAGAGGTGCTCACCGGCTGGGTCCTCGGGCAGCTTCCGGACGGAGACGAGGAGGTTGCACGCGCCGAGGAGACGGCGATCCAGCTCACACTCGGCGGGCTCAGAACATAGGCTCGCAGCGTGCCGAAGGTTTTCAACTTGAATAGCGACGAGTGGGATCGCACCGAAGATCGGGCCGGCTGGCGGAGCAAGGACGCCTGGGTCGGAGTCCACATCGGCGCCGAGCTGATCGGCGGGAGCATGTACGAGCTCGAGCCCGGTGACAGGCTCTGGCCCTATCACGTGCACCACGCGAACGAAGAGTGGCTCGTCGTGGTGCGTGGACAACCGACGCTACGAACCCCGGACGGCGAGCACGACCTCTCAGAAGGCGATGTCGTCGCATCCCCGCGCGGCGACGAGGGCGCCCACCAGGTCTCGAACAAGACCGAAGCGCCGATCCGCGTTCTCATGCTCTCGACGCTGATCGCACCGGATCTCGTCCACTATCCGGACAGCGGCAAGTTCGGCGCTCGGAGTGCGAAAGGTGAGCGCGTGCTGCTAAGCCGCCCAGGCCCGATCGTCGACTACTGGGACGGTGAGGACTGACTCTGCGCCAGACCGTAATCCGCTAACGCGGATTCCGATCGCGCGAAAGCAAACCACTTCATGTAGAGCCCGGGACCGGATTCTCGGGGTGTGATACCGGACTCCCGTCGCTTGGCCCGCTACCGAAACGCGTTCTCGCCGGTCAGGGCCTCGCCGACGACCAGCGTGTGCACCTCGTGCGTGCCCTCGTACGTGAGCACCGACTCGAGGTTGTTCACGTGCCGAATGACCGGGTACTCGAGCGTGACGCCGTTCGCGCCGAGGATCGTGCGCGCCGAGCGGGCGACCTCGATCGCGCCGCGGACGTTGCCCATCTTCCCGAGGCTCACGTGCTCCGGCCGTAGTGTCCCGTTGTCCTTCATCCGGCCGAGGTGGAGGGCGATGAGGGTGCCGCGGCTCAGCTCGAGCGCCATCTCCGCGAGCTTCTGCTGTGTGAGCTGGTAGCCGGCGATCGGCTTGCCGAAGACGATCCGCTCCTTCGAGTACTCGAGCGCGGACTCGAAGCAGGCGCGCCCCGAGCCGACCGCGCCCCAGACGATCCCGAACCGGGCCTCGTTCAGGCAGGAGAGCGGGCCGCGCAGCGTGGTCGCGTCGGGCAGGACGTTCTCGTCCGGCACGCGCACGTCCTGGAGGACGAGCTCCGAGGTGACCGATGCGCGCAGCGAGAGCTTCTTGTGGATCTCGGGCGCGGAGAAACCTGGCATGTCCTTCTCGACGATGAAGCCGCGGATCTCCTCGTCGTCGGTTCTCGCCCAGACGATGGCGATGTCGGCGATCGAGCCGTTGGTGATCCACATCTTCGCGCCGTTCAGGATCCAGTCAGAGCCGTCGCGGCGCGCGTGCGTCCGCATCGAGCCAGGGTCGGAGCCCGCGTCCGGCTCAGTGAGCCCGAAGCAGCCGATGACTTCGCCGCGGTGCATCGGCGGGAGCCAGCGCTCCTTCTGCTCCTCGGAGCCGAAGCGCCAGATCGGGAACATCGCAAGCGAGCCCTGCACCGAGACCGCGCTCCTCACTCCGGCGTCACCGGCCTCGAGCTCCATGCAGGTCAGCCCGTACGCGACCGAGCTCGCTCCGGGCAGGCCGTAGCCGTCGAGGTGCATGCCGTAGAGGCCGAGCTTGGCGAGCTCCGGAAAGAGCTCGCGCGGGAAGATCCCCTTCTCGAACCAGTCGCCCACGTCGGGGAGGACGTGCTCGCGCACGAACTGCCTGACGGTGTCGCGGATCGCTTTCTCCTCGTCGTCGAGGAGGACATCGATCGCCAGGTAGTCCAGGGGATCGACTGCGGAAGGCTTGGTCGTGGTCGTCGCCATGGTCACATCTTACGAGAAGGGGTCTGGCTGAAGCCAGACCCAGACGGTGTCTTGACCGGATGTAGCGCGACCGCCTACAGTATTGACTGACTAGTCAATCGACACAGGAGCAGAGGTCATGACAGTTGTTGAAACCGGCATCGCGGGCGGCGTCTCGTTCGAGCTTACGCCCGAGCAGCGCGAGCTCCGCGCGCTCGCACGCGAGTTCGCGGACAAGGAGATCCGGCCGAAGGCGGCCGAGTACGACGAGCATTCGACCCATCCGGTGGACGTGATCGCGAAGGCACACGAGCTCGGCCTGATGAACCTGCACGTGCCCGAGTCGCTCGGCGGCATCGGGCTTCCGTCCTTCGAGGGCATGCTCGTCGCCGAGGAGCTGAACCGCGGCTGCTCCGGGATCGGCACGTCGATCGGGGCAAACGGCCTCGGCGCGGCGCCGGTCCTGATCGCCGGCACCGAGGAGCAGAAGGAGCAGTGGCTCCCACCGCTCCTCGAAGTGCCGATTCTCTGCTCCTTCGGCTTGAGCGAGCCGGACGCGGGCTCCGACGTCGCGCGCATGAAGTCGACCGCGGTGCGCCAGGCCGACTCGTACGTCCTGAACGGCTCGAAGACGTTCATCACGAACGCTGGCTACGCGGCCTGGACGGTCGTTTTCGCGAAGACCGACCCGAGCAAGGGCCATCGGGGGATCTCGGCGTTCATCGTCCCCATGGACACCCCAGGCGTCCAGATCGAGAAGCACCTGGACAAGATGGGACAGCGCTCGACGGACACGTCCGCGTTCGCGCTCACCGACGTCGTCGTCCCCGTCGAGAATCGGTTGGGCGAGGAGGGCGAGGGGTTCAAGATCGCGATGAAGACCCTCGACTTCACGCGACCCGGCACCGCGGCCGGGGCGGTCGGGGTCGCGCAGGCGGCCTTTGAGCACGCGGTCGCGTACGCCAAGGAGCGCGTCACCTTCGACGTCCCGATCGCCATGCACCAGGGCGTGAATTTCATGATCGCGGACATGGCGACCGAGATCGAGGCGGCGAGGCTGCTCGTCTGGCAGTCCGCGTGGCTCCACGACCAGGGCAAGCGCGCCACCCTTCAGTCCTCGTTCGCGAAGCGCTTCGCGGCGGACACGGCGATGAAGGTGACGACGGACGCCGTGCAGGTCTTCGGCGGCTACGGGTACATCAAGGAGTATCCGGTCGAGAAGCTGATGCGCGACGCGAAGCTCTTCCAGATCTATGAGGGGACGTCGCAGATCCAGCGACTCGTGATCGCGAAGGAGATCTTCCTCCCGCGCGACGAGTCGTAGGGGCGAGGCTCGCTTCGCCCCTCCGCGTACCACCGGACGAGGGCGAGGCAAGCCTCGGTCCCTACGACCCCAGAGCGCGCTGAAAGGGCGGAAGGAAGCCGGGCGAGAAGCGCATTTCACCGAGCCACGACGTCACGCGTGCGACTTCGGCTTCGACCGCGCGAACGGCGTCCGCGCCCACGTCTTCGAGCAGCTTGAAAACGATCGCGCCGTCACGGCGCTGCGACCAGCCGCCGACGACTCTGCCGTCCCACCACACGGTCGGTCCGGCATTGCCGTTGCTATCGAAGAGGAGCGACGCGTGCTCGCCGAGATACCAGTCGCGCTCCTTCCAGCCCATCGTCGTCGGATCGAGCGTCGGCAGCAGAGCCGCTGACGGCTCGAGCCTCTCGGCGGGCTCGAGGTCGTCAGCGAGGACGAATCCGGTTGCGCCGTCGAGATCGACGACCGTCTGCGGCACGGCTGCGAGCGCGGCGCGGGCCTCCCGGGCCGTCCATCCCGCCCACCAGCGGATATCGGTCTCGGTTGCTGGCCCGAAAGCGGCGAGCCAGCAGCGGAGAAGCGTCGCCTGCGCCTCGCCTTGCTCGACCTTCGGGATCGGACCGTCGAGCCAGGATTCCAGCGGCGCCCAGCGGTACTGCCCGCTGACCCAGGTCCCGCGGGGACGACCCCGAACGATCCGACCTTCCATCGCCAGCTGTGGAAGAACGCGCGATCCGATGCTCTGCGTCGCCTCGAACCGCGATCCCACGCCGAAGCGGAGCCGCTTTGCGAGCACTGGAATATCTTTCGTGAGATCCGATGTGAACGCCTCACCTCGGGCCTCCAGTGCGCGCAGCGCGGCCGCCAAAGCGCGTGTAAGCCAGGGCTTGGGCCGTGTCGAGATACCGCTGTCCTCGATCATCTTCTCGAGTCTCCGGCGCTCGCGCGCGGCGATCGTCCGCGTGCATGCTGCATAGACGACGGGGACGAGCTCGCGTGGCACGACGAAGAGGGTGCGGCGCATGCCGAGCATGCGGACGAGCGCGCGCTCGACGTAGAGCTCGTGCTCGATGTCCGCCGGCTGAACATTCGCTCGCGCGTGGATGGAGAGGAAGACGGTGACCGCATCGGTCGAGTGCAAGACGACGACGGACCTCGCTGCCTCGAGCGGGCTGTCCGCCCGATTCTGAGAGGAGAGCCGGTGCCGCGAGACCAACCGCGCCCGCCGCTCTGCCACGTCGATCCGGTGCACGGGCACCGTTCTAGCAGGGAGCGTAGGATCGCGCGGTGGCGCTCGAGATCGATCTCTCCGGCCGCGTCGCCCTCGTCACGGGAGGCTCGCGCGGCCTCGGCCGTGCAGACGCGCTGACGCTGGCCCGCGCAGGAGCCGACGTGGCGATCGCCGACATCCTGGTCGAGTCGGAGGTCTCCGAGGAGACCGACCGCTGGGGCTCGCTCGCGACAGTGGCACGGACGCAGGGCATGGTTTACACCGAGTCGACTGCGGAAGAGATCCGCGGCATGGGCCGCCGCGCGCTGGCGCTCAAGTGCGACGTCACCGACCGAGAGCAGGTCGCCGACGTCGTCACACGGACGCTCGAGGAGCTCGGATCGGTCGACATCCTGATCAACAACGCGGGCACGCTCGATCACGTCGGGCAGTTCCAGGACCAGAGCCCGGAGCTTTGGGAGCGCGATCTCCGCGTCAATCTCACGGGCGGGTTCAACTGCGCGCAGGCGGTCTGGCCGCACATGAAGGAGCGCGGCTGGGGCCGGATCGTCAACATGGCCTCGGTCGCGGGGACGCTTGGCGGGTTCGGGCAGGCGAGCTATTCGACGACGAAGTCCGGGATCCTGGGCTTGACGAAGACGCTCGCGATGGAGGGCGCCCGGCATGGCATCACCTGCAACGCGATCGTTCCCGGGGTGATCGGAACCGAGGCGTTCAACTTGGCCAATGCGAAGATGAACGAGCGCATCGTCGCGCGCACGGCCATGAAGCGGCCAGGCGAGCCGCAGGACATAGCGAACGCCATTGCCTTCTTGTGCTCTGACCTCGCCTCCTACATCACGGGCGTGGGGCTGTACGTTTCCGGCGGAGTCGAGCTCTTCGTCTTCTGACCCATGGCCACTGCTGCGCAAGATCCCCAGAGCATCCTCGCCGCCATCGACGGCTCCGAGCGCTTCCTCGTTCAGCAGGTGTTCAAGCCGATCGGGAACGAGTATCGGATCAGCATCCCCGCGCCCGGCGCGACGGAGGAGGGCGCTCCGCTGCTCTTCGTCAAGCAGAAGAAGCTGTCGATCAAGGAGGACATCCGCTTCCGGCTCTCGCCCGATGCCGACTCGCATCTTTTCATGATCAAGTCGAAGACCGCTTTCGAGTTCCGCGGCCGACACGAGGTTCTCGATGAGCACGGCCAGGTGGTCGGCCTGCTCGAGAAGGCGTTCGGCAAGTCGCTTCTCCGCAGCCACTGGGTTGTGCGCGACGCGGCCGGCTCGGAGCTCTTCGAGGCGCACGAGGCAAGCTGGGTGATCGCTCTCGTACGACGAGCCGCGGGACTCATCTCGGACTGGCTGTCAGCGCTCACGTGGCTGCCGTTCAACTTCGTGCTCGTCCGAGACGGTCAGCAGGTCGCCACCTACCGCCGGGTGCTCGGCAAGCTGCGCGACCGCTACGTGCTCGAGCTCGGGCCGGAGTTCCAGGGTGATCGTCGCCTCGTGCTCGCATTCGCGGTCGCGCTCGACGCGCTCCAAGACCGCTAGCGTCCCGCTAAAATCCGGCGTCCGGTGCGCGCCGACTCGCCTCTGATCGCCTCGCGCGCGCGTCGACGCGCGCGCAGCCACTCGGTGCTCATCGCGCTCGCATTCATCGCGGCGATGTTTGCCGTCGTCGGCCTCCTGCTCGGATTCGCGTTCGCGGGCTCGTCCCACGAGCTCGCCCCGGGCGCGCGTGTCGCCGGAGTGGACGTTGGCGGGCTCACGCAAACCGAGGCTGTCGCGAAGCTCGACCGGCTGTTTTCGGACGTTGCGCGCGACCCGGTGACATTCGTCGCGGGCGAGGAGTCGTTCACTTTTGCGGCGAACCAGCTGGGAGTCAAACCGGACTGGGCCGGCGCGGTGGCCGCGGCCGGACGGTCAGGCGATGGGTTCGGCCCGATTCGGGGATTTCGGCGACTGCACACGCGCTTCTTCGGAGCGGAGGTACTGCCGCGCCTTGCGGTCTCGAGCGCCGCGCTCGATTTCGCCCTCGAGCGCATCGCGGACTCGGTCGATCGCGCTCCGAAGGACGCGGCCCTGGTGCGGAGAGGGCTCGAGATCGAGTCGATTCCCGAGCGGGTCGGCCGCAGGCTCGCACGCGAGCAGGCGGCGCACGCTGTCGTGCGCGGACTCGGCTCGCTCGAGCGGGTGCGGGTCGGGATCGTGCTGCCTGTCGTCGTCGCCTCGCCGGACGTGACCGCGCGGGAGCTTGCTCCGCTGGCCCGGCGGGCGCGAGTTGCTCTTTCGGGGCCGGTTATCCTCCGCGGCGCCAAGCGCAGCTTCGAGGTTCCTCCTCGAAAAATCGCGGTGCTCCTCGCGCTCCCGCGCGACGGTGGCTCCCGCCTCGCGATCGCGGGACCCCGCGCGGACCGCTACTTCCGCGCACTGGCCGAGCGCGTCGGCAAGCCGCCGCTCGACGCCGGCTTCGCCGTGTCGGGCGAGCGCGTCCAGATCGTCCCCTCGCGGAACGGCACGGAGCTGGACGTGCCCCAGGCGGCGCGCTCGCTGCTCCGGGCGGCGACGTCGAGGACGAACCGGGTCGCGATGCTCACCATCGTCCGGGCCGCCCCCGAGCGAACCACTGCCGAGGCTCTCGCCATGGGTATCGACCGTCGGATGTCGGCCTACAAGACCTACAACTCCGGAACGTGGGATCGCATCACGAACCTCCGGCTCGGGGTGTCTCTCCTCGACGACACGCTCGTGGCTCCCGGGCAGACATTCTCGCTGAACGAGACGATCGGAGAGCGAACGGAGGAGAGAGGCTTCCGCTCCGCCCCCGTGATCATCGGCACGGAGTACGCCGAGGAGGTCGGCGGAGGGACGTCGCAGGTCGCGACCACGGTGTTCAACGCCGCCTGGGAGGCCGGTCTCAGTATCACCGAGCGAAACCCGCACGCCCTCTACATCAGCCGCTACCAGCTCGGGCGTGACGCGACCGTGTACTGGCCGTCGCTGGATCTCGAGTTCGTCAACGACACGAAGAAGTGGGTGCTGGTGAAGGGCTTCGTCGAGTACGACGGGATCGTGGTCTCGATCTACGGAGGCGAGGACCGCCGCGTCGATAGCTCGGAGGGGACGATGGAGATCACGGGTCCGGTCGTGGTCGAGCGCGACGAAGATCCCACTCTGGCTCTCGGCAGCACGGTCGTCGAGGAAGCGGGGACGCCGCCGAGCGCCACGTCGGTGACGCGCACGATCTACAACAGGAACGGAACGGTGCTGCGTACCGAGACGTGGAATACGTCGTACAAGTCTCACGCGCGAGTCATCCGAGTCGGCACGAAGGCGCCGAAGCCCCCCAAGCCGCCGGCCAAGGATCCGAAGGCCCAGCCGGGCGATGCCGCCAAGACGCCGCCAGACGCGGACGCGCGAATCAGCCCTCCTGCGACGCCGCCCTGATCATCGTTTCCACCAGCCAGTCGGGCACGCGCGTGGGGCGGCACGTCTCGCGCTCGACGGTCGCATGCAGCGAGTGCCCGTCGGCGACGAGCTTGCTTTCCCGGGTGATCCGATACTCGTAGCGAAAGCGAGCGCCGCGGACGTCGACGCAGCGAGTCCAGACCGTGAGCCGCTCGTCGAAGTACGCGGCCAGGTGATAGCGCACGTGCACTTCGGTGGTCAGCGCCTCGAATCCGCGGTCCCGGATCGACTGGTAACCGCCCGCATAGCGCTCGAGGTGCTCCACCCTCGCGACTTCGAACCAGACGAGAAACGACGCGTGGTGCGCGATGCCCTGCGCGTCGGTCTCCGCGAAGCGCACCTTGACCTCGGTCGAGAACGAGAAGTCATCCACGCAAGCAACCCTAGAATCGCCGCGTGTCCGCCGCTGCGCTAGCCGCGCTCCTGATCGAGCGGCAGCCGTGCGTCGTGCTCACCGGAGCGGGGATCTCGACCGAAAGCGGCATCCCCGACTTCCGCTCCCCGACGGGAATCTGGGCCGAGGTCGATCCGCTCGAGGTCGCGTCGATCCAGGCATTCAGAGGCGATCCTGAGCGAGTCTGGGGCTTCTATCGCGCGCGCATCGGTGTGCTCCTCGAGGCGGAGCCGAACCAGGGTCATCTCGCGCTCGCCGAGCTCGAGCGGCGCGGTCTGGCGCAGGCGATCGTGACCCAGAACATCGACACGCTGCACAGCCGGGCGGGGAGCCGCGACGTGATCGAGGTGCACGGATCGATCCGCGCAGCGACATGCTTTGACTGTCGATGGACAGAAGAGCTCGCGGGGGTTCTGGCGCAGCTCGAGGAGCGCACGGCGCCGCTCTGCGTCCACTGCGGGGAGATCCTCAAGCCCGGCGTCACGCTCTTCGGCGAGTTGCTCCCGTCCGCGGCGATCGAGCGGGCGACCGATCTTGCGCGCGGCGCCGCGCTCATGCTGGTCGTCGGATCGACGCTCGAGGTGTGGCCGGTCGCGGGGCTCCCGCTCGAGGCGCGCTCATTTGCCGTCGTCAACCGCGGGCCGACCGCCCTCGACCGCAGAGCCGAGCTGAAGATCGATGGAGACGCGGGCGCGACCCTGACCGCCGTTGTCAACGCGCTCTGATGCGAAGGACGCCTCGGGCTGGTATGACTAGCGGCATGGCGCGGACGAGCGAGCAGGACAAGGATCTGATGAGCCGGCTGGCCGATGCGGGCGAGGAGGCGTTGCAACGCCTCTCCGACCTCCCCGGCGGGCAGCGCGCGGTCGCCGCGCTCAACGATCTGCGCGCGCGCGTGGACGAGCTCGGGAAGAAGGTGCGCGGTATCGACGCCCTCGAGGCGCGAGTCGCCAAGTTGGAGCGCGAGGTCGCAGGGCTGAGGAAATCGCCTGCGCGCCGCTCGGCCGAGCGCAAGCCCACCTAGGTCGTAGGGGCGGGGCTTGCCCCGCCCTCACGCTCGCGTCGCGGAACCCGCACGCGCAACCCGCGCGGCACGACCTCGAACCTCGCGGGAGTCGTCCCGGGTTGCTCGCCGTCGAGCTCGATCGGGAGTGGCTCGGCCGCATCCACGGTGACGACGCGGCCATGGAGCACTTCGAGCCGCGGGTGGGGGAGGTGCTTGCCGCGGTAGCTCTTCGGCAGCGTGAAGAGGAGGTCGCGCTTCGTCACATCCCCGATCACGAGAACGTCGAACAGGCCGTCGTCCGGCTCGGCCTCGGGCAGCATCATCATGCCGCCGCCGAGATAGCGGCCGTTCGCGACTATGACGTCGATCATCTTCCCTTCGCGGATCTCGTCGTCGACCGAGACGTGTAGCTCGCCCGTCTGCCAGCGGGCGAAGGCGGCAAGCGTCGCCCAGTAGTAGGAGATCTTTCCGCCGAGCGCCTTCGAGGTCTCGTTCGCGCGCTTTGCGATGGCGCCGCTGATTCCCGCACTCCCGACGTTCGCGAAGTGCGCGCGACCTTTCCCGCCCGCCCAGGTTCGGTATGAGACGAGCCCGAGATCGATCTCGCGCACGTCGCCGGTGAGCGCGGCGCCGATCGCTTTGTCGAGATCTCTGGGAATCCCGAGGCTGCGAGCGAAGTCCCAGCCGGTCCCGCGCGGAACGACCGCGATCTCGACGTCCTCGGCGTCCGCGATGCCGTTCACCACCTCGTTGACCGAGCCGTCGCCGCCGACGACGACGAGCAGCTGCGCGCCCGTCCGCACCGCCTCCTCGGCGAGCCCGCCGAGCTGACCGGGCGCGTCGGAGATGAGGGCGTCGCCCTTCAACCCGAGCGCTGCCGCGCGATGCGATATCTCCGGCCAGCGGCGTCCGGTCGAGCCGCCGGCAGACGCGGGATTGACGAGGAAGACCGTCCGTCTGTTAATGGTGGCGGCCAGCAGTCGCCGTCTCGAGCGCGATCCGTGTCATCCGGTCGACCGCCGCGCGCAGCTCCTCGTCCGAGATGCGCACAAACTCGCCCTCCACGTGGATGTCACTGACGGTGAGCAGGCAGCCCGCGTAAACACCGCGCAGAGCCGCCAGGGTGAAGAGCGCGGCGGACTCCATCTCCACGGCGAGGATCCCACGCTTCGACCACCGCTCATACTGACCCGGATCGGGGTTGTAGAAGAGATCGCTGGAGACGATGGGACCGACGCGGAGCTTCTCCTTGCTCGTCTTTGCCACGTGAACGGCCTCGTGGATCAGCTCCCAGCTCGCGGTCGGGCAGTGGGGCTCGCCTAGGACGAGGTGGGTTGCGGTCGAGTCGGCGGGGACGGCCGAGAGCGCGACGATCAGGTCTCCGAGGGCATGATCGGGTTGCAGCCCTCCGCAGGTTCCCACGCGGAGCAGGCGCTTGACGCCGAGCTGGATCAGCTCCTCGAACACGATCGTCGCCGAGGGGCAGCCCATCCCGGTTCCCTGGACCGAGACCGGCTTGCCCTCCCAGACGCCGGTGAAACCAAGCAGCCCGCGCTCGGCGTTCACCTGGACGACGTCGTTCAGAAAGGTCGCGGCGATGTACTTCGCCCGCAGAGGATCACCGGGCAGGAGGCACGCCTCCGCGTAGTCGCCGGGATTCGCGCGCAGATGGATCGGCACGGCGAGAGCCTATAGGGCCTATCCGGAAAGTGGCTCAGAGCGCCTGGCGCGCGCGACGCACCACGATGCAGCGTCCTCGGTCGCGCCGATATGCCTCCATATCGGCGCTCCCTGCGTCCTTGCCTCGCGGCACGTCTCCAGCGACCTAGAGTCTCGTAGGTGGGCGCCAAGATCGTCAATCCCTCGCGCGAGCAGATCCTCCTATATTGCGCTGAGGATCCCGTCGAGCGTGTCTTCCTCGAGGATGTGGCGCGGCGCGGTCTCGGCCGCTTCGTCGGGCTCGCGGTGGAGGGGGAGCTGCGGGCGCTCTGTCACGTGGGAGTGAACGCTGTCCCTTCCGGGGACGGCTGCGGCGCCTTCGCTCGCGAGGTGGCGCGGGTCTCACCGCGAATGCTGATCGGGGAGGAAAAGGCGGTCTCGGACCTGTGGGAGGCGGCGCGCCCACGCCTGTCCCGGCTGCGCGAGGACCGTCCTGGGCAACCCGTTTTCGTGCTGAGTGACGCTCCCTCGCAGGGTGAGACGGGACTCCGGGCGGCGGCGCGTGACGATCTCGAGCTCCTCGTCCCCGCCTGCGCTGCCGCGCATGAGCAAGAGATCGGAGTCGATCCGCTGAGGCGCGACCCCGAGGGGTTCCGCTGGCGCACGCGCACCCAAATCGAGGAGGGACGCTCATGGCTCTGGGCCGAGAACGGGGTGATCCGCTTCAAGGCCGAGGCGTCTGCCTGGACGCCGTCGGCCGTGCAGCTGCAGCAGGTGTGGGTCGACCCGGCCGCGCGACGCCAGGGCTACGGCGCGCGTGGGCTGCGCGACCTCTGCCGACTGCTGCTCGAGCGGACGCCAGCCGTCTGTCTCTTCGTCCGCTCCGAGAACCACCCGGCGATCCGCCTCTACGAGACGGTCGGCATGGAGCATGTCCTCGACTACCGCTCGGTGTTGCTCTAGTGGCCTAGGCGATGGAGCGTGTCTTTCTCGCGCGCCACGCGCTGGCCGGCTCGAACGCGGGAGGGCTCGCCTCGTACGCGGCGCCCGGTGAGGGTCTCATTCAGGAGGGAGTCGAGCAGGCGCGCCGGCTCGGGCGGTCGCTGGCCGGCGAGGAGATCGCGCTCGGGGTCGCGACGGAGCTTCGACGCACGCAGGAGACGCTCGGGGTGGCCCTCGAGGGACGTGACGTCCCGCGGATCGTCGTCCCCGAACTGAACGAGATCCACTTCGGAAGCTTCGACGGCGGTCTTCTCTCCGCGTATCGCGAGTGGGCGGGCGCGGAGGCGCCGACTCTGGCCGCGCCAGGGGGAGGCGAGAGCCGGGCGCAGGCCGCCGCTCGCTATGCGACCGGTCTGCGGCTGGTGCTCGAGCGACAGGAGACGAGCGCGCTGGTGATCGGCCACGCGCTGGCCGTTCGCTACATCGTCGACGCGGCGCAGCGTCTCGTCCCGGCTTCATTGATGCTCGTTCCGGTCGAGCACGCGCTGCCCCATCGGCTGACCGCGAACGAGCTCCAGGCGGCCGCGGGGCTCCTCGAGAAGTGGAGCCTCGACCCTCGCTTCCGCGAACCTCTGTGAGCGCGGCACAATTGGAGCATGGCAAGCGCGCTCCTGGGTCGAGTAGAGAGCTTCATCCGCGCCCACGACCTGATCGGGCGAGAAGGTCAAGTGTGCTGCCTCGTCTCAGGGGGAGCCGACTCGACGTGTCTCTGGCATCTCCTCGGGTCGCTCGGCTATCGCGTGTCGGCGGTTCACGTGAATCACGCCCTGCGCGGTGAGGAGTCCGATGGCGATGCGAGCTTCTGCAGCGAGCTCATGAACGCCGAGGTGTTGACGCCAAGTGACACAGTGTCACAAGGCTCGACCGAGGCCGCGCTTCGCGAGCTCCGCTACGCCCTCACCGAGGGGCGTGGATTGCGGGCGACGGGCCACACGGCCTCGGATCAGGTGGAGACGATCCTCTACCGGCTCGCCTCATCCGGCAACACGAGGGGAATCAGGGCTGCTCGCGAGGATGGGGTCGTCAGGCCGCTGCTCCCACTCTGGCGGGAGGAGACGGAGACGTATTGCCGAGAGCTGAGACTGCCCTTCCGCGTCGACTCGTCCAATCCGACGACCAAGCGAGGCCTGATCCGCGACGAGATCCTCCCGCTTCTGCGACGCCTGCACCCCGGCGCCGACCAGAATCTGCTGGCGTTGTCCGAGGAGCGCCCGCGCCTGCCGAGAGCGCTCGAGCGGACGCTCGCGGAGCTGCTCTCCTCGACGGCAGGAACGAAGTCAGCCGACCTCGGAGCGGGTGTCAGGGCCGTGCGCGAGTACGACTCCGTCCGGCTCGAGGGCCGTATCCGCTTCGGCCCCTGGCGCATCGAGAGCGATGTGCCCGAGCTCGTCGTTCGGACGCGCCGCTCGGGCGATCGGCTCGCGGGACGGCGCAAGAAGGTGCAGGATCTGCTCGTGGACGCGAAGGTGCCGAGGAGAGAGCGAGACGCTTGGCCGCTGGTCGTCTCCGGGGACGAGGTCGTCGCGATCCCAGGCGTCGCAGAGGCGCCTGGCTGGGAGGGAAGCGTGCGAGCATGGAAAGATGCCAGCGGTGACTCAGGCTGAGCTGGAGCAGGGCGTCGGAGAAGTGCTCATCGAGCAAGGTCCGCTCCAGCAGCGCATCGTCGAGCTGGGGGCCGAGATCTCGGCGGACTACGCAGGACGTGACCTCCTGCTCGTCGGCGTCCTGAAGGGCGCCGTCTTCTTCATGGCCGACCTCATGCGCGAGCTCACGGTTCCGTGCGAGATCGACTTCATGGCGATCTCGAGCTACGGCGCGGCGACGGACTCTTCCGGGGTCGTCCGGATCCTCAAGGACCTCGACATCAACGTCGCCGGTAGGAACGTGCTCGTCGTCGAGGACATCATCGACTCGGGCCTGACGCTGTCGTATTTGATGCGCAACCTGGGCGCGCGCAAGCCCGCATCGCTCGAGGTGATCGCTCTTTTGACCAAGCCCGAGCGCCGGGAGATCGACGTTCCGGTGCGCTACGTCGGCTTCGAGATCCCGAACCGCTTCGTGATCGGCTACGGCCTCGACTTCGCGGAGCGCTACCGCAACCTCCCGTACGTCGCGGTGCTGCATCCCGATCTCGTGCCGAACGCCACCTAACGACTCAATCCGCCCGTAATGGGTGTCCAGGGTCGGGGGGCGAAGTGCCGAAGAAGTAGGGTGCTACCCTCCCGAGACTGACGTGAACCGGTTCTTCAGAAGCGCGCTCTTCCCGCTCCTCATCATCGCCGTCCTCATCTTCCTGGCGAGTCGAACACTGCTGCCCGGAGGCTCGGAGCAGCGCAAGATCACGTACTCGGAGGCGATCAAGGAGGTCAAGAACGGGAACGTCGACGAGGTCGTGTTCGACCCGAGGCGGCAGTCGGTCGCCCTCACGCTCGTCGGCGGGGAGAAGATCAAGGTCAACTACCCGACGCCGCAGTCCGCGACCCAGTTCCAGAACCTCCTCCAGGGCAAGAACGTCAAGTTCGATTCCAAGGGCACGGGAAACTCACCATGGTGGTCGCTCCTCATCAGCGTCCTTCCCTTCGTGATTCTGATCGCCTTCTGGATCTTCCTGATGAACCAGGTGCAAGGAGGCGGGTCGAAGGTGATGAGCTTTGGCAAGAGCCGTGCCAAGCGCATGTCGCCCGATTCGCCGAAGGTCACGTTCAAGGACGTCGCCGGAGCGGACGAGGCGGTCGAGGAGCTGCACGAGATCAAGGAGTTCCTCGAGAACCCGAAGAAGTTCCAGGCGCTCGGCGCGCGCATTCCGAAGGGCGTGCTCCTGTACGGGCCGCCGGGCACCGGAAAGACGCTGCTGGCGCGCGCGGTGGCCGGTGAAGCGGGTGTTCCCTTCTTCTCGATCTCGGGCTCTGACTTCGTCGAGATGTTCGTCGGCGTCGGCGCCTCGCGCGTGCGCGACCTCTTCGAGCAGGCCAAGCAGGTGTCTCCCTGCATCATCTTCATGG
>JACCTK010000171.1 GCA_013812465.1 Actinomycetota bacterium | reverse complement strand
GTGATGGCACTGCTCTACGGAGACGAGTCGCGGTGGGACGCGTTCTCGGACGAAGAGCGAGAAGCCGTGTACGCCCAGTACCGCGCATTCGCGGAAGATTCGGGAATGGCAGGCGTCATCGTCGCCGACGGGGAGCTCGCGTCGACCCGTGACGCGACGACTGTCCGCGTTCGCGACGGCGAGTCGCTCGTGACCGACGGTCCCTACGCGGAGGTGAAGGAGGCGCTCGGGGGCTACTTCGTCTTCGAATGCGAGTCGATGGACGAGGCGGTCGAGTACGCGGCGAAGATTCCGGGTGCGCAGCACGGCGCGATCGAGGTGCGACCCATCTACGTCGACCCCGCCGCAGACGGAGCGGCGTCATGAAGTACGCGTTTCTCATCTACGGCGACGACTCCGCGTGGGTAGATCTCTCGGAAGAGGAGCAAGCCGAGCTACGCGCCCAGGAGATGCCGCGCTGGATGACGCTCTTCGACGAGTTGCAGAAGGCCGACCCGAGCCTCGCTGGCTACGAGCTCGATGGCCGAGACACCGCAAAGGTCGTCCGCGTCCGCGACGGCGAGCGGGTCGTCACCGACGGGCCGTTCGCGGAGACGAAGGAAGTGGTCGGCGGCGTCTTCGTCATCGAACTCCCGGATCTCGACGAGGCGATCCGGCTTGCATCGCTGGTACCCACCGTCAAGCACGGCTCGCTGGAGATCCGGCCGCTGGCGGGGTGAGCTAGCCAGCGTGGCGGTCGAGCAGGTCTTCAAGGAGGAGTGGGGCCGTGCGGTTGCGGTCCTCACCCGCGTCCTCGGTGATCTCGAGCTGGCCGAGGACGCGCCGCCCGCGCGGATCTTCTCCGCCGACTCGAGCGAAGGGATGAGGCGGCCGCGGCGTACCGGCGCGCGCTCGAGCTGACCGCGAACGAAGCGGAGAGTCGGTATCTCGAGCGGCGTCTACTCGAGGTCTCGTAACCAAGAGCCACGGGCCTTCGGCCGCGGGCGCCGCCATCTCTATGTCACGGCGCTTGCGGCGCAGCATGGTAAGCATCCCGCGTGGAGATACAAGTCCTCTACGGGCTGCGCGTGCAGACTCCGCGTCTGGAGCTGCGACTCGGCTCGCGCGACGAGCTCGCCGCGCTCGGACGGGTTGCCGAGCAAGGCGTCCACCCGCCTGATGAGATGCCCTTCGCGGTCGCGTGGACCGACGAGATCCGCGAGCCGGACTTCCTCGTGGGATTCGTCGCGTTTCACGAGCAGCACCTCGCTGGTTGGTCGCCGCACGACTGGACGCTGAACCTTCTCGCCTGGGAGCACGGCGAGCTCGTGGGTACACAGACCGTTCTCGCGACGAATTTCTTCCGAAGGCAGCGGGTTGCGACAGGATCATGGGTCGGTCGCGCCCACCAGCGGCGCGGCATCGGGACGGAGATGCGTGCAGCCGTGCTCGAGCTCGCGTTTCGCGGTCTCGGAGCCGTCGAGGCGGAGTCGAGCTGGCTGGAGGGGAACATCGCCTCGAAACGCGTCTCGGAGAAGCTCGGCTACGGCGAGCGCGGCGTCGGCGAGAAGAGTCCCAGGGGCGTGCCTGTACGCGAATATGGCGTGGCGATTGAACGAAGCGCCTGGGTCTGCCCGGTCCCAGTCACGATCGAGGGCCTGGAGCCGTGCCTGCCGCTTTTCGGCATCACCTGAGCGTTCGCAGCGCCTTGGTCAGCGACTGCTTGCCCGCCAGAACCCCTGCGAAGAGGTCGCCGTCTGCCGCCACTCGATCGAGCACGGCGTCCATCGTAAATGCCGTGAGATCGAGCCCAGGGGCGACTTCCTCCCACCGCAGCGGCGTCGAGACGGGAGCTCCCGTCCGCGGACGCACCGAGTACACCGACGCGTTCGTCTTCCCGGGGCCGTTCTGGTTCGCGTCGACGAGCACCCCGCGGCGCTTCTGCTTCGACCACTCCGTCGTCACGAGCCCGGTATGCGCCCGCGCGAGCGCGCCCGCGATGATCGATGCGAACTCGCGCGCGTCGGCAAACGTGTGGCGCCGCGCGATCGGCACCAGGATGTGGATGCCTCGCGAGCCCGAGGTCTTCGGGAACGCCTCGAGCTCGAGCAAATCGAGC
The DNA here is from genome assembly GCA_013812465.1 of Actinomycetota bacterium. The sequence continues at coordinate 2,880 of JACCTK010000171.1, read as the reverse complement.
GTCTCCTTGACGAGTCCCGCGACGGTCACCACGTCGTCGAAGGTCGCGCCTTCGGCTGGGTCGAGGTCGAACATGACCCAGTCCGGGCGATCGGGCTTGTCCGCCCGCGACGACCAGGCGTGCATGTCGATGCAGCCCATGTTCGCCATCCAGAGAAGAGCCAGCTCGTCGTCGACGAGCGCGTAGTCGATGATCTTCTTCTCCCCTTCGCGAGTCGAGGCCGGAAACGGAGCGCGCTTGATCCACTCCGGCATATGTGAAGGCGCCTGCTTCTGGAAGAAGTTCTTGCCCTGCCAGCCGTCGGGGTAGCGCTTCATCGTGAACGGCCGGTCGCGGAGATGGGGAACAAGCACCTCGGCGACATCTCGGTAATACGCGACGAGATCGCCCGTGGTGATGCCCTCCTCCGGCCAAAAGGGCTTGTCCAGATTGCTCAAGCGCAGCTCGCGGCGGCCCTTCTTCAGAACCGACGGCAGCGGGGTCTTCTCCTTGCGCACCTCGTCGGCGGGTTTGTCCTCTCGCACGCCGAGGTAAACCGGAGCGCGCAACCGTCCCTCGTGCGTCCACTCCGCAAACGCCACCTCGGCAACGAGCCGCGGCTCCACCCAGACGACGTCCGAGCGCCGGACTCGCGGCATCCTCGGGGTCTCGCTGAAGGGCGAATCGGGACGCCTCAGAGGTTTCAGCAGCCCGAGCAGCCGCGTGATCTCGGACTCGTTGAAGCCGGTCCCGACGTTCCCCGCCCAGCGGAGGCCGCCCGCCTCGTGCACCCCCACGACGAGGGCGCCGAAACCCGCCGACCTGCGTCCCTGGCCCTTCGTGTAACCGGCGATCACGACCTCCTGGCCCTTGCGCACCTTCAGCTTGTGCCAGTCGGCGCTGCGTTTCCCGGGCTGGTAGGGCGAGTCGGCGCGCTTTGCGACCACGCCCTCCAGCTCCTGCTCCTCGGCCGCGGCCAGGAGCGCCTCGCCGTCCTCGAACTGCGGAGAGAGCACGATGCCGCCACGCGAGGGATCGATCAGTCCCTCGAGCCGCTTCCTGCGCTCAGCCAGCGGGAGCGCGACGAGCGGCTCCGAGTCGAGCTCGAGCAGGTCGAAGACGACCAGGACGAGCGTGCCAGCGCCCTCCTGCAGCAAGGAGAAGCGGGAGCGGCCGGCGTCGTCGAGCGCGCAGATCTCCGCGTCGAGCACGGCGTCGGTCGAGCGCGTCCCGAGCTCTGCCGCACGCGCAGCCGGCTTGAAGCGCTCGGTCAGGTCGTTCCCATTCCTGCTCATGAGCGTGGCCTGGCCGCCCGCGATCGTCACGAGCGCGCGAAATCCGTCCCATTTGGGCTCGTAGATCCAACTCTCCCCACGCGGAAGCGCTTCCGACGACGTCGCGAGCATGGGCGCGTATCGGCTCGCGCCCTCCTTCGCGCCGTCCTTCCGCAGCAGTAGCCAGTTCTTCGGATCTCCGTCGAGCTTCGCGGGCACGAGCGTCCAAACGCCGTCCAGCCGCTCGCCGTCCAGCCGAACCGTCAGGCCTCCGTCACGCTTCTCCTCGAGCAGCTCGTAGGTCCCGCGGTCCCAGATCTCCACGGTTCCCGCGCCGTACTCGCCCGCCGGAATCGTCCCTTCGAAATCGCCGTACTCGAGCGGGTGATCCTCGACGTGGACGGCGAGATGCCGCTCACCGCGCCGGAGCGGAACGCCTTTCGGCACAGCCCAGCTCGCGAGCGCTCCGTCTCGCTCGAGGCGGAAGTCGTAGTGGAGACGACGCGCGTCGTGGCGCTGGATGACGAAGCGCGGCTCTTTCGAGCGCCGCTTGATCGTGCCGAACGGCTCGGGCGTCTTTCCCGGACTGCGCTTGCGCTGGTACTCGTCGAGCGTCACCTGTGGATTGTCGCCATCACTCAACACTTCCTTCACCAACAGGGCGAAAGTCCCACGAAACTTTCCTGCTCAGCGCGCTTTTCAAGACCAGGGGATAAAGCTGTGGAGAGTGTGGATAGTCCTCAGGCAGACGAGAGAACGCCCATGACGCGATACTTCTCGCGGCGTCGGCGGCGTCGCTCGTCGGGCTCCAGGGCGTCGATGTCCTCCAATGCGGCCAGGATGCCGTCTTCGAGAAGCTCCGCGGCGGCGTCCGGATCAGTGTGCGCGCCACCCTCCGGCTCCGGAACGATGGCGTCGATCACCCCGAGCTCGAGACAGTGCGGCGCATCGGGCTTGAACGCGGCAGCGGCCTTGCGCGCCTCGCCCGCGTCTCTCCAGAGGATCGCCGCGCAGCCCTCCGGCGAGATCACCGAGTAGATGGCGTGCTCCTGCATGAGCACGCGGTCCGCGACGGCGATCGCGACCGCGCCACCCGAGCCACCCTCGCCGATGACACACGCGACAGTCGGCACGGAAAGCCTGACCATCGCCGCTTGAGAGCGTGCGATCGCCCCACCCTGGCCGTGCTGCTCGGCCGCGACTCCCGGGTAGGCGCCGGGGGTGTCGACCATGGTCACGAGCGGGAAGCCGTGACGGTCCGCGAGCGCCATAGCCCGCATGGCTTTCCGGTATCCCTCGGGAAAGGCCATCCCGAAGTTTCGGTTCGTCCGCTCCTTGAGGTCCCGGCCCTTCTGGTGGCCGACGAGCACGATCGTCCGGCCACCGAGCTTGCCGAGGCCGGTGACGATCGCCCGGTCGTCGGCCCGTCCGCGATCGCCGTGGAGCTCGAAGAAGTCGCCCAGGATCCGCTCCACGTAGTCAAGCGTGTACGGACGGTCCTGATGCCGCGCGAGCTCGACCGAGCGCCAAATCTCCTCCTCGCTCGGTTCCGCCTGCAGGCGGTCGAGCTGGTCTTGGAGGCGCTCGAACTCTCCGCTCAGCTTCGTGCCGCGAAGCAGCTTCATGC
>JACCTK010000134.1 GCA_013812465.1 Actinomycetota bacterium | reverse complement strand
GGCTGTTCGGGCCGATGACCGTGCTCGAGAACCTCCAGATGGGCGCATATCTGAGGCCGCGCGCCGACCTCTCGGAGGATCTCGACCGCGTCTACGCGCTCTTCCCGCTGCTCTCGGAGCGCCGCAGGCAGCTTGCGGGGACGCTCTCCGGCGGCGAGCAGCAAATGGTGGCGATGGGCCGCGCGCTCATGGCCCGGCCCAAGCTGCTCTTGATGGACGAGCCGTCGATGGGGCTCGCTCCGATCCTCGTCGAGCGGAGCTTCGAGATCATCCAGCAGGTGCACGACGCTGGTGTCGCGCTCCTCGTCGTCGAGCAGAACGCGAATGTGTCGCTTTCGATCGCGGATCGCGGGTACGTCCTCTCGACGGGGCGGATCGTGCTGGAGGGAAAGGCCGGGGAGCTTCTCCAGCACGAGGAGCTGCGAAAGGCCTACCTTGGTCGATGAACTTCGCCGAGCCAGCAGGTCGCGTGCCTAGCATGTGACCGGTGGCCGACATGGAAGTCATTCCTTGGCGCGAGGTCGAGCCCCTTGACCTTCCAGACGGCTCACTTCAGCAAGGACTTGCCAGCGTCGACACCCTACGGAGTGCATGGAAGACGTTTATCAAAGGCGTCTCCGACGAGGAGTTCGCTGAAGCCCGCCAACGCAGCCTGCGTCGTCACGCGATCGAGACTGGCATAGTCGAACGACTCTACGACGTCAGTTGGGGAGTCACAGAGGCGCTCATCGCAGAAGGCCTCGTTCGTGAAGTCGCTGAGCGTGAAGGCGGGATTACAGACGACGCTTTTCAGACGATTCAAGGTCAATTCGAAGCCCTCGAGTTCCTTGCCGCCGCAGCTCGCGATGAGCGGAGACTCTCGATCATCGTCATAAATGATCTTCACAAGCTCATTACGAGGCACCAGTCGACGTACGAGGGGACGGATGTCTTGAGACGTCGCGGTGAGATGCCACTTCACCACGGCCAATGGAAGAAAGAGCCCAATCATGTGTACCGGGAAGACGGTCCGCTTCTTCAGTACGCCCCGCCGGAGCAAGTGCAACAACAGATGGAACGTCTGCTCGAGCTCTTCGAGGACACTGAGAACGCTCATCCCCTGATTAGGGCCGCATGGCTTCATCACCAGTTCATATGTATTCATCCATTTGAAGACGGCAATGGTCGAGTAGCCCGAGGGTTGGTGCTCTTGGTTCTGCTTGAACAGAACTATGCGCCACTGGTCGTGGATCGCAACCGACGTGACGAGTACATTCGCGCGCTCGACTCAGCCAATGACGGTGATCTCGGACCACTTGTCCACTTCTTCGCCCAACTCGAGATAGTCGCATTGCGGTCTGAGATCGAGCTCCCGGTTAGAGATGCGCGTGTTGGAGAAACTCCGGCCGAGGTCGCGCGCAGCTATGTCGAGCGCCTCCGCGGAGTAAAGCTGGAAACCGACGAGGCAAGAGCTGCTGGGACGGCTACTGTTGCAGCCGCGCTTACGGGTCGGATACGTAGCGAGCTTGACGAACAGGCGGACAGTCTCGAGCGCGAGTTCACTTCGCTTGACCCGCGACTCAGTGTATTCGTCGAGTCAGCATCTCCTCCCGAGCCAAAGTCGACCTACTGGGGCATTCAGCTCCGCAAGACTGCTCGGGCCGCTGGTTTCTCGCCCAACCTGACGGACGGTACTTGGTGGACTCAACTCGGCCTCATCGTCTTGGGCCAGCGGTTGCGCTACGTCGTTGCGGTACAAAAGGTCGGTCCCGGCGAGACGGGTGTGCTTGCCGTGACGGTCTTCGTCGAACTTGTCCCTTCGCCAGATGGCGAGCTTGGGGAACGTGCATTGCCTGTGCCGTTGTTCGCCCCGACGAGTGCTGACAGCGTAACACTGACGGGGCGAGAGAATCTCGACGACCGGTGGCCCGAAGTCTGCGAGCTCATCGAGCGAACTCTCGCGGCTTCAGTCGTCGAATTCGCGCGTCTCCTCGGATGACGCTCGGAAAAGAGGGCGCGGGGGTAGTGGTTGGTCGCGGCATCCGAGCGCGCTTTCCGATCTTCGAGCACACCACGTATGCAAACTCCTGCTCGCAGGGTGCCCTCTCGGTGGACGTTCGGCAGGCCTACGAGGAGTACCTCGCCGGCTGGGATCGGCACGGCGCCGAGTGGGAGCACTGGGTCGAGCGGGCGGATGCGGCGCGAGCGTCATTCGCGCGCTTGATCGGCGCCGCGCCCGAGGAGGTGGCGGTCATCACCTCCGTCTCGCAGGGGGTGAGCAGCCTCGTCAGCGCCCTCCCTCTGGAGCCCAGGAGGAATCGGATCGTCATCTCCGAGTTCGAGTTCCCCACGGTCGGTCAGATCGCGCACGCGCAGGAGCTGCGGGGAGCGAAGGTCGTCCACGTGCGCCCGGATCCGGATGGCCGAATCCCGGTCGAGCGGTTCGCCAGGGCCATCGACGGGCGCACGGCTCTTGTCTGCTGCACGGCGATCTCGTATCGCACGGGCTACCGGCTCGACGTCGCCGAGGTGGCCCGACTGGCGCACGAACAGGGCGCGCTCTGTCTCGCCGACAGCTACCAGGCCGCCGGCGCGATCCCCCTCGATGTCGGCGAGCTCGGCGTCGACCTGCTGACGTCGGGCACGGTCAAGTACCTGCTTGCGTCGTCCGGCCTCGCCTTCATGTTCATCCGGCGCGACCTGCACGAGCGGCTGCTGCCCACCCAGACCGGGTGGTTCGCGGACGAGGACATCTTCCGGATGGATATCTCCGACTACTCGCCCGCGGCGGACGCTCGGCGCTTCGACGCGGGAACACCCCCGGTGCCGAACATCTACGCGGGACTCGCCGGGATGGAGATCGTCGAACAGGTAGGAGTGGCTGCGATCGAGCAGCACGTGAGGACACTCGCCGACCGGCTGCTGGCAGGGCTCGACGAGCTGGGAGCAACGGTCGCCACGCCGCGCGGCGACGGCGAGTACGGCCCACTCGTCTGTGTCGCCTCGACCGACCCGCATGCGCTGGTCGAAGCGCTTCAGCAGGAGAGGATCGTCACCTCGGAGCGAGACGCGAACATCCGCATCTCTCTCCACCTCTACAACGTGGAAGAGGACATCGATCGCATCCTCGAGGCGCTTGCCGAGCAACGCCAGCTGTTGAGCTAGGGCTTTCGAGCCCTCACCATCGCTCCGTGCATTCCGTCCGCAACACGGTGGGTGAACTCCACCTCGACGTCGACGAGCCCGACGCTCGAGAGACCCTCGCGATACTCCTCCTCGGAGAGCGCCCCGGCGATGCAGCCGACATGGCTCCCTCGATCGGCGCGATCTTGGGTAGAGAGGTGGTCCTCGGCCACGATGTCCGTGATCCCGACCCTGCCGCCCGGTCGCAGCACGCGCTCGATCTCTGCGTAGACCGCGCGTTTGTCGGTCGAGAGGTTCACGACGCAGTTCGAGATCACGACGTCGACGCTCTCGGCGGGTAGCGGGATCGCCTCGATCAGGCCCTTGAGGAAGTGGACGTTGGTGGCGTGCGCCTCGGCGGCGTTTCGTTGCGCCAGCGCAAGCATCTCGTCCGTCATGTCCAGGCCGTACACGGTTCCGGACGGGCCGACGCGGCGCGCGGAGAGGAGGACGTCAATACCGCCGCCAGAGCCGAGGTCGAGCACGGTCTCCCCTTTGTGGAGCTCGGCGACGGCCACTGGGTTTCCACATCCCAGGCTGGCGGTGACCGCATCCTCGGGCAGCGCGGCGCGCTCGTCGGCGGCGTAGAGGCCTTTGCCGAGGAGGGTCGTCGCCTCGTCGCCGCAGCAGCCGATGCTCTCGCAGTCGCACCCGCAGCCCTGGCCCTCCGCCAGCCCGAGCGCCGCTTCGGCGTAGCGCTCTCGCACTTCCTCACGCAGATCAGTGCTCAAACTGTTACCCCTTTCAGATCGAGGATGCTCGCCGCGCGCTCGAGGCCGTCGCGGTCGAGGCTGTAGAACGCCCAGACTCCTCGCTGTTCCCGCTGCAGGAGACCCGCCTGGACGAGCTTCTTCAAGTGATGGCTCACCGTCGGCTGGGAGAGGCCGAGCGCGGGGGTGAGCTCGCAGACGCAGACCGACTCCGGATTCCGGGCGAGGAGGTTGACGATCCGGACGCGCACCGGATCGCCAAGCGCCTTGAAGAGCGCGGCGGTCGCGTCGGCGTCCTCATTCGTCATGCCCTCCTCGTCGAGGGGACGGCAGCAGTCGGCTGGGACGAGCAGCGGAAATCGATCGACGTTCATCGATGCAAGACGGTAGTCGAGAAATCGATGCTTGTCAATGTCTACTTGCTGCGCGATACTCGCCCCGCGTGGGCGACCCGAACTCGGCAGCCGAGCTGGAGAAGACGATCCAGCGCTACAACGACTCCTGGAACGCGCACGACGTTGCGGGAATCGTCGCGCTGCACGCGCCTGGCATGGTGTTCGAGAATCACACCGCCGGCGAGCGCGTCGAGGGTGACGCCGTCGAAGCCCACATCGCGGGAATCTTCGAGAACTGGCCGGATCTGACGTTTCGGGGGAGGCGCATGTACGTGCGCGACGGGCTTGTCGTCAACGAGTGGAGCGCGAGCGCGACCGACAAAGAGGGCCGCCGACTCGAGTGGGATGGCGTCGACATCTTCCCCTTCGAAGACGGCTTGATCACACGGAAAGACGTGTACTCGTCCTCGCACCGGCCCCGGGTGGTGGACGGCTAGCCCTCGAACCTGAGCTGGCGATAAGGCGAGAGCCCGGACACGCCGACGCCGACGAGCCGCAGCGCCCCGGGCCGGTCGCGCAGGCCACGATCCAGCAGGCCGCACGCGACATCTGCGATGACGTCGGCCTCGTCCACTGCCGCTGACAGGGTCATCGAGCGCGTTCGGATGGAGAAGTCGCCGTACCGCAGCTTCGCGGTGACCGTGCGTCCGGAGAGACCGGAGTCGCCCAGCCGCTCAGCGACGAGCTCGGCGAGACGGCGCACCTCGGCGTGGAGCTGAGTTCGCTCGGAGATATCGCGCGGAAACGTGTCTTCGGCGGACACCGAGACGGTCTCCCCGGCGAGCTCGAGGCCGCGTGCATCGATCCCGCGTGCGCGATCCCGGAGCAGTAGCCCCACCGAGCCGGGGAGAAGCGTCCTGAGCTCGGCGTCGGCAAGCGCGGCGAGGCCGCCGATCGTGTCGATCCCCGCGCGTCCCAGCCGCTCCTCCGCGCGCGGGCCGACCCCGGGGAGCAGGCGCACCTTGAGCGGCGCCAGGAACCGCGCCTCGTGGCCGGGTGGCACAACCGTGATCCCGCCGGGCTTCCTCCGGTCCGAGGCGATCTTGCTGACGACCTTCGAGGTCGAGACCCCGAGCGAGCACGTGAGGCTGGTTGTCGCGCGCACCGAGGTTTGCACGGCCGAAGCGACGGCCCGCGCGCCGACGAAGTCGCGGGCGACCGACGCGAGGTCGAGGTAGCCCTCGTCGATCCCAGTGCGCTCGATGCGCGGGACGACCTCCGCGATCGTCTGCCAGACCGCTCGCGAGTATTGCTTGTAGAGGCTGTGTCGCGGCCTGACGAAGACGGCGTGGGGGCAGCGGCGGAGGGCCTCGGCGGCGCTCATTGCAGAGTGGATCCCGAACGTGCGCGCGACATAGTTCGCAGTCGCGACCACGCCCCGACCGTGCGGGTCACCCCCGACGATGAGCGGCTTCTCTCGCAGCGCCGGATCCTCGAGCTCCTCGACCGCCGCGAAGAAGGCGTCGAGATCGAGGTGGGCGAGGATCGGCATCGGCCAAGGCTAAACATCGCGGAGAACGTCGCCCAGCCGTCGAGATGCCTTGTGACACTGTGTCACAAGGCATCTCGTGCTGTGTCTTGGCTCTATCGTTCGAGCTGTGGTCGACGCTCCTCCGCTGCCCCCGCCCGCGATCGAGCAACCGGCGGCGCGCCAAGTGTCCTACGGCGCCGTCACCGGACGCGCGGCACGCGGAACGCGGTTCGTCTTCGTCGCCGCCAATGGACGAGTTCTCGCCTCCAAGCCGCTCCGCGGCCGCCGGTTCTCGCTCAGCGTCAGGCTTCCGCTAGGTGATCTGCGCCTGCGAGTGACGACGGTCGCCGGTGATGGCCGGCGCTCCTCGCGCACCGTGCGGCAGGTGTACGGCCTTCCCGCTTTGGCGCGCCCGCGACTCGTTCGTCCCAGGCAGGACCCCGGACTCGCGCGCCGGCTGCGGGCTCTCGTGAGGAGCTACAACGGAACGGCGGGGTTCTACGTGCAGAACCTGGGCGACGGGAGCGGCGCCGCCTGGAACGCCAAGGCGCGCTTTCCCGCTGCCTCCACATTGAAGCTCGCGATCGCGGCGGCGGTGTTGGCGCGCCACTCCGGGATCCCTCCTCCCGAGTCGTACGTGGGCGGTCTCCTGCGCGAGATGATCACGGTGTCGGACGATGCAGCCGCGAACGCGCTCGAGGTCTGGCTGGCGGGGTCGACGTATGCGGGGTCGCAGCGAGTCAACGCGCTCATGCGCTCGCTCGGCCTCTTCGACTCGATCATGTACGGCGGCTACGAGGTGCGCTCGCTGTCGGGCCCGATCCCGGTCCAAGTGGACGAGGCGCCAGCGTTCGGCGTCGGCAAGTACACGACCGCCTGGGACATGGCCTCGTTGTGGCGGGCGCTCTGGCTCGCCTCAGGGGCTCGCGGGCCCTTGCGCAGAGCCCAGCCGGGGATCACGCCGGCAGAGGCGCGCCACCTGCTCTGGCTCACGGCGCACGTTCGGGACCTGCCGAAGCTCGACCGCGCCGTCGGAAAGCGCGGTGCAGTCGACGTGCTGCACAAGGCGGGCTGGATCTCCCAAGCGCGCCACGATACAGGGCTGGTGTTCTGGCGCGGCGGAGTCTTCGTCGCGGGAGTGATGACGTACCGCTCGTGGGGAATCGGAACGTCGTCCGACGTCCTCGCCGGCCGTATCGCGGCACGCTCCCTCGAGCACTTTCTCCGCTGATTCGCGCCGGCGACGGCTATCTCAGCCCAGTCGCTACACTTTTCGAAGCAAGTTCACGATACGTACGAAGGAGACATTGGTGAGCGAGAACCAGACCGAAGATCAGATTCGCTTGTTGCTCGTCCCCCTGGAAGACATCGTCGTCTTCCCGAACATGAACGTCACACTCACCGTCGACGTCGGCGACGAGGATCGCGTGCTGCTCGTCCCCAAGCACGATGACGAGTACGCGAAGGTGGGGACGGTCGCGGAGGTGACCGACCGCATACGTCTCCCCGGCGGCGGCCGCGCGGTCGCGCTCCAGGGCCTGCATCGCGCCATTGCGGGCGCGGCCGGCTCCGACAGCCAGGGC
>JACCTK010000127.1 GCA_013812465.1 Actinomycetota bacterium | reverse complement strand
CCTTTCCCCCCACCCCCGGCCGCAGCCTTGACGAGAACGGGGAATCCGATCAGACGCGCCGCGCTGCGCAGGTCGGCGAGGCTCGCCACCCCGTCCGTCCCCGGCACCAGCGGCACACCCGCGGCGCGCATCTCCGCCTTCGCGCGCCCCTTGTCGCCCATGCGCTCCATGACCTCCGCCGGCGGCCCGACGAAGACGAGGTCGGACTCCTCGCAGGCACGTACGAAGGCCGGATTCTCCGCGAGGAAGCCATATGCGGGGTGAACCGCCTCGCAGCCCGTCGTCTCGGCAGCCGCGATCACGTTCGGGATCCGCAGGTAGCTGTCTGCTGCCGGAGGCGGGCCGATGCAGACCGCGCGATCCGCGAGCTCGACGTGGAGCGCGTTCCGGTCAGCGGTCGAATACATGGCGACGGCCTCGATCCCGAGCTCGTGCAGCGCGCGGATCACGCGCACCGCAATCTCACCTCGGTTCGCTACGAGGACACGCGAAAACATGATCGCCCGGTCCTTAGAGCACAGGCGGCGCGAGGGCCGGCTCGATCTCGAACAGCAGCTGCCCGTACTCGACCGGCTGCGCGTTCTCGACGTGGATCGACGCCACGGTTCCCGTGACCTCCGCCTTGAGCTCGTTGAAGAGCTTCATCGCCTCGAGAACGCAGAGCGTCTGGCCGGGGATGACCGTGTCCCCGATGTCGACGAATGCAGGCGCTCCGGGATTGGGGGCTCGGTAGAAGACCCCGACCATGGGAGACTCGACCCGCATCGCCGCGGCTGCGTCGGGCTGTTCGGCGCGGATTACGTCGTACTCCCCGCTCTCCGTGGCCCCGCCCGGCAGAGCGGCGCCTGTTACCGCCAGCTCGTCAGCGCGGCGGACGGATACCCGCATGCCGTCATCCTCGATCTCGATCTCGCCGACGCCGCTCTCCTGCACGATCTTGACCAGCTCGCGGATCCGCTCCGCCCGCTCGGCGTCCTCGTCCTCGGCGAGGAGCACGGTGTCGCGCGAGTGCCGCTGCCTGATCATCTTCAGCAGCTCTTCCGCGTCCGAGCCGAACGTGGCGATGAGGACGAGCTCCTCCTCGCTCGCGGCCAGGCCTTCGGCCTGCTCACGCACATCCTCCGCGGTGGGCGGATCGTCGACGAGCGCCGCGCCCGGTGCGAGCAGCTCGACCGCCCGTTCGACGGTAGGGTCGACCGGCTCGGGCGTCACGCCGTAACCTCCCTGCACCAACGCGCGGAACTCGTCGATCACGGTGCCGTAGCGCCTCGCCTCGAGCACGTGCAGCAGCGCCTGCGAGGCCAGGATCTGCCCGATCGGGGCCGCGAGCGGAGGCCATCCCGCCTCGGCGCGCACCCGCCCCACCTCTTCGAGGACATCGAGGAGTCGGTCGGCGGCGGTGTGTGCGCGCAGATGCACCTCGAGGGCGGCGACGAGACCGGCGGGGAGGTCGAACTCGGCGGCGCGCACGGCGATTCTGGGTGCGACCGGAGCAACGGGCTCGTCTCCGATGAACTCGTCGATGACGTCCGCGGCCTCCCACAGCTTGTCGGTTTGAACTCCGGTGGAATGACCCAGGCCTTCGAGCGACTCGGCCAGCGCCTCTCCTGAGACGCGGTGGAGACTGAGGGCGAGCGGGTAGACAGCCGTCGCGACGAGATCCGCGCCCGCCTCGACCGCGGCCAGGGCCGAGGCGATGCCCAGGCCGGCTGCGCCCTGGACGTAGAACCCGACCGAGAGCCCGCTCGCCTCGCGGATCCTCTCGACCAGCTCCTGCGCCTTGTGCGGGAGGAGCGCGCCGGTCGGATCGTTGACGACGACGCGCGTGGCGCCGAGCTCCGGCAGCTTCTGCGCTTGGTCGACGAGGGTCTTCGTCTCATCCGTGCGACCGGGGCTGTAGACGAGCCCCGCGTGGAACGTGCCGCCGGCGCTCGTGATGGCTGCGCCTGCCTCGCGCAGGTTGGAGACGTCGTTCAGCGGATCGTGGAGCCGAAAGACCTCGATCCCGTTCTCCGCGGCGCACGAGACGAAGCGTCCGACGATGTCTCCGCTGACCGGGCGCGATCCGACGAGGAAGCGGCCTCGCAGAGCGATTCCCAAGGGCGTCGAGGTGCGCGCCTTGATGGCGCGGATCCGCTCCCACGGGCTCTCCACCCCTCTTCTCACCGTCGCGTCGAAGACGCCTCCGCCCGAGATCTCGAGGCACGCGAAGCCCGCTCCGTCCAGGATCTCGGCGACGCGCAGGATCTCGGCGGTGGGAAGACTTCCTGCGAGGGGCTCCTGAGAGAGCAGCCGGATCGTGGTATCGACCAGCTTTGGCACGATTGTGGACCTTAGCGCCCTGCCCCAAAGGGCGTACCCGTGCGAGTCGGTGTCAGACACCGCGAGGTCAGGCGCGCGAGATGTAGCGGCCTTCGCGCGGATCGACCTTTATCCGCTCGCCGCGGTCGACGAAGAGCGGGACCTGGACAACCGCGCCCGTCTCGAGCGTCGCCGGCTTCGAGACGTTCGTGACCGTGTCTCCGCGGACGGCGGGCTCGGTCTGGGTAACCGTCAGCTCGACTGAGGACGGCATCTGGATTCCTGCCGGCTTGCCGTCGACCGCGAGCATCTGCACTGAGCTCGAAGGCGCCAGATACGCGAGCTCGCCGGCGACCTCCGCGTGCGGCAGCCCGAACTGCTCGAAGGTCTGCTCGTCCATGAAGTGCGCCTCAGAGCCGTCGTCGTACAAGAACTGGACGCTCTTGACCTCGGTGTGGACGCGCGCGAACTTCTCCCCGGCGCGAAACGTGCGGTCGACCACGGCGCCGCTCCCGAGCGCCTTCATCTTCGTCCGCACGAAAGCGCCGCCCTTCCCCGGCTTCACGTGCTGGAACTCGACGATGCGCCAGACGGCGCCGTCGAGCTCGACGTGCATGCCGTTACGAAATTGGTTCGTGGTGACGGTCTCGGCCATCGGGCGCGCATTGTAGGGGGCCGGCAGCCACGCGCTCGCCTTGCGCAAGACCGACATCCGCTCGCGCGAATGCCAGTCGCGCCAAAAGACCCCTGAAGCAGTCCGCTTCGCGGCCTGTAGGGGGCCGGGCATACCCGGCCCCCTACGTAACCGTGATGAGCTCCTTGGAGAACTGCGTCAACCGCTCACAGCCGTCGTCGGTGACGAGCACGAGATCCTCGATACGGACACCGCCCTCGCCCGGGAGATAGATCCCGGGCTCGACGGAGACCACGTTCCCGGGCTCGAGCACGTCGGTCGAGTCGGGTCGCAGGGTCGGAGCCTCGTGGATCTGAATGCCCACGCCGTGCCCGAGACCGTGCCCGAACGCGTCGCCGAGTCCCGCGCGAGCGATCACCGAGCGCGCCGCCGTATCCGCGTCTTCTCCTCGCACACCGGGCGCGACAGCGGCAAGCCCTGCCAGCTGGGCCTCGAGACAGAGCACGTAGATCTCCGACAGCCGCTCCGAGATCTCACCCACTGCGAAGGTGCGCGTGCAGTCCGAGCAGTAGCCGTCGAGGATGCAGCCGGCGTCGACGGTGACGAGCACGCCCTCGGCGATGGGATCAGAGCCAGGAACCGCGTGTGGCGAAGCGCCGGTCTCACCGGCTGCGACGATCGTGGGGAACGACACGCCCTCGGCGCCCGCGTCCCGAAAGCTTCGCTCGACCCACCAGCCGAGCTCGATCTCAGGGCGACCGCTAAACCGCTCCCGCGCCAAAGCGCCGAAGATCTCGTCCGAGAGCGCCCCCGCGCGGCGCATGATCTCGATCTCCGGCTCGTCCTTGACCGCGCGGAGCGACTCCACGAGGCCCGATGTGGGAACGGCGTCGACTCCGGCATCGACGAGAGCGCGATAGCCGGTGTACGGAAGCTGGGCATCCTCGAACCCGATTCGCCGCCCCACGAGCAGCGCGCCGATCTCCGGCAGCAGGCTTCGCGCCGTCTCGACGAACGTAACGCCCTCGACGTCCCGGCCTCGCGCCGCGTAGCGAAAGTCGGCATAGAGGGTCGCGGTCGCGTCCGGCTCGACGAGAACCGCGGCGTTCGAGCTCTGCAGGCCTGTGAGATAGCGCACATTGGCCTGGCCGCCAAGAACATATGGCGGTCCTGCGACGAGGAGCGGCTCCTCCAACAGCGCGGCGAGGCGTTCGATCCGGGTCATGGGCGCTCCTTGACGAGAAACTCGAGCGCTTCGCGATACCCGTCCGGACCCTTGCCGATGATCCTCGCCTCGACGACTCCCTCGAGCACGGAGGTGCGACGCCATTCCTCGCGTTCGTCGATGTTCGAGAGATGTACCTCGACCACCGGGACGGTGAAGAGCTCGACGGCGTCGCGGATCGCCCACGAGTAATGGGCCCACGCTCCGGGATTGATGATCACGCCGTCCGCCCAGTCGAATGCCTCGTGGCACCAATCGATGAACTCACCCTCGTGATTCGTCTGTCGCGCGCGCACGGTGCACTGAAGCTCGCTCGCCCACTCGTAGATCCGAGTCTCGAGCTCGGAGATGCTGATTCCGCCGTAGAGAGCGGGATCGCGGCGGCCGACCACGTCGAGGTTCACGCCGTTCAGGACGACAATTCGCACCGCCGGACCCTAGATGATCAAGGCATCGAGGGCAGCGCGGATCTCTCGTTCATCGAGCTCGACGCCTATTTTCGCCTTGCCGGGCTTCTCGAGCAGCACGAGTCGTGGACGACCGTCGACCGTCTTTTTGTCGTATCCGAGCGCCGTCCACGCTGCCTCCCGGTCGACGCGAGCAAGCTCAGGATGGAGGAGATCCTCGACCGTGCTCGCGTCGTCCTCGAGCCCGGAGAGCCTGAGGGCTGCGAGCAACCCGAGCGCGACCGCTCGCCCGTGGGCAAGGGTGTGGCCGGAGGCGGCTTCCAGAGCATGCGCGAACGTGTGCCCCAGGTTGAGTTGCGCCCGCTCGCCTCGGTCGAGAGGATCGCGCAGGCAGACGGCGGCCTTGAACGCGGCGCAGCGGCGCACCTGCTCGAACGGAGCCAGCTCCCACAAGGGCTCTCCGACCAGGAGCCCCGTCTTGACCACCTCAGCGAGGCCGTTCTCGACCTCCTCGGGAGGCAGCGTCGACAGCAGCTCCGGATCCACGACGACCTGCGCAGGCCAGTGAAACGCGCCCACGAGATTCTTGCCTCGCTCGACGTCGACGGCGGTCTTCCCGCCGATCGCGGCATCCACCTGCGCCAGGAGCGTCGTCGGCGCAGCGACCCACGGAACTCCCCGGAGATACGCAGCTGCCACGAAGCCGGCGAGGTCGATCGTCGAGCCGCCCCCGAGAGCCATCACGGTCCCCTCGCGATCGAGGCGAAGGCTCGACCAGAGTCTCTCGGCTTCGCGGACGCTCTTTCCCGGCGCGCCTGCGGGAACGAGGTGGAACGCAGCCAAACGGTCGGCGAGCGCCCGGCGCGCGCGTTCGCCGTGGAGCGGCTCGACCCCAGCATCGACCACCAGCTCGATGGCGCCGGTTCCAGGCGCAATCCCTCCTAGGCCGTCGACCGCTCCCTCCCAGATGTGGATTCCGGAAGCGGCCAGCACGACTCCGTCCAGATCGCGCGCGTGCCCGTCGGCGACGTCCTCGTACAGTGGGGTTCGCTCCTCGAACAGCGTCCGGAACGCCGCGTGGTCGCGTGCGAGCGGACGATCTCCTGGAGAAACCCGATCCCACGCCTCGTCCGGCGTCGTCTCGAGGAGAACCGTGAACGCGTGCTCGACGAGCGCGATCCGCGTCGGCTCCGCTCCGAGCGCGCCGCCGCCCAGCTCGACGACCGCCGGCAGGCGGCGGGTCAGAACCTCGACAGCAGTGCGCTCCTCGAGCTCGCGGAACGCCTCTTGGCCGCGCTCGGCGAAGAGCTCTGCGATCGCCGAGCCGGTCCGCTCCTCGACGACGAGGTCGACCGAGACGAAGGGCCGACCCAGACGCTCTGCGAGCTCGGGGCCGAGCGTCGACTTCCCCGCGCCCATGAAGCCGACGAGAGCAAGGTGGCGCCCCAGCGCGTTTAGGCGTTCCAGCGGATGCGCTCCAAGTAGGCGACATGGGCGCCGAGGAAGTCGGAGAGCGCGTCGCCCCCGAACTTCTCGCGCGCCGCGCGCGCGAGCTCCCAGGAGACCGCAGCCTCCGCGACAACGGCGAGGGCCTCGACCGCCTGCACGTCGCTCCGCTCGACGAGCGCCTCGCCCGGCTCTCCGCTCTCGAGGTCTACCGACCGGAGCGGGCGCATCAACGTCGGCAGCGGCTTCATCGCGACGCGGACGATGACCGGCTCGCCGTTCGTGAGGCCTCCTTCGA
The DNA here is from genome assembly GCA_013812465.1 of Actinomycetota bacterium. The sequence goes on along the minus strand of JACCTK010000127.1, from coordinate 8,289 downwards.
TCCCGCCTGCGCGGTTGGTCTCCCTGCGCCGGTCGGGGCCGATCTCGTCGTGAGCCTCTGACCCTTTGACGCGGGCGAGCGCGAACCCGTCGCCGATCTCGACGCCCTTCACGGCCTGGATCCCCATCAGCGCCGCGGCGAGCCTCGCGTCCAGCCTGGTCTCCTTCTCGGCGTAGGAGCCGAGGCCTGGCGGGACGCCCTCCGCGACCACTTCCACGATGCCGCCGAGCGTGTCGCGGCCTGCCCGCGCCGCATCGGTCGCGCCCTGCCATTCCTCTTCGAGCGCGTGTCCGCCGATCTCGAGAACACGCCCGCCGACCCCCACTCCGATCTGGCGCAGGAGCGCCTTCGCCACCGCTCCTGCCGCGACCTGCACCGCTGTCTGGCGGGCGCTGGCGCGCTCGAGAGCGTCTCGCGTGTCGTCGTGACCGTACTTGAGCGCCCCCGCGAGGTCCGCGTGGCCGGGACGGGGAAGGGTGACCGGCGTCGCCCCCTTGCCGGTGGCATCGCCCTCGGGCGGCCACGGGCTCATCCCCCACGACCAGTTCTCGTGATCGCGGTTGCGGATGACGAGCGCGAGCGGAGAGCCGAGCGTTCGGCCGTGACGCAGACCGGCGAGCACCTCCACCCGATCCTGCTCGAGCTTCTGCCTCGGGCTTCGCCCGTACCCCCTCTGCCGTCGTCCAAGGTCGTGGTCGATCGCGTCGCGGTCGAGCGTCAGGCCGGCGGGCAGCCCACTCACGATCGCGACGAGCGCAGGCCCGTGCGACTCGCCGGCGGTTCGGAGCTCGAGCGTCAAGGCCGCAAGCGTAGACCGCCAAGTAACAGTCTGTTACTTGGCGCCCACCGCGGTTCGCATCACCTCGACCGGCGCTGGCATCCCCGTCCAGAGCTCGAACGAGGCGGCGCCCTGCGCCACGAGGACCTCCAGTCCTCCGATCACGGCCGCGCCCGCGCGTGTCGCGGCAACGGCAGTTGCGGTCTCAGGGTACGGAAGGTCGACGAGCGTCTGTCCGGCGCCGAGCGCGACCAGCACCTCGTCGCGCGCGGAAGTCGCGTTGATCACGAGATCTGCTCCCGCGACATCGGGCGGCCAGTCCGTGTGCCGGGAGTAGCGGCGCGCCTCAGGCAGAGCCTGCGCGAAGGCCGTGGCGGAGCCGCCGTCACCGATGATCACCGCATTTTCGACTGCGAGCTCCGCGAGGATGGCCACGTCCGTGGTCCATCCCTCGATTCCCGCTTCCCCGACGACGAGAGTGTTCACTGAGCGGGCATCCGTTTCGCAGAGGCGCGTTACCGCGAGCTTGTGCGGAGTTGTGACGTTCGCCCCGACGAAGCCGAGCGCGCGGAGACCCAGCACCGCCTCCCCGAGGCGCTCCGGCTGCGTCGGCAGCGGAACGTAGGCCCAGTCGAGTCCGACGGCTGCGAAGGCGGCGTTTTGCATCCGCGGGGAGAGGGAGTGCTCGACAGGCCAGCCGAGAAGTCCGACCAGCCGCGTGGTCGCGCGGATCTCGCTCACTCGACAACGACGTTGCCGTCGAAAGCCAGGTACGCATCCCGAATCGGTCGTTGCGCGGGCCAGAAGAGGAGATCGGCGAACTCATCGCGCAAAACGAACCGCATCTCGCGCGACTCATTGCCCAGGGTGGGCTCGGCAGTCCCTTCCGTAACGACGCGAAACACGACCGAGACGAAGCTGCAGATGGTCCCATCGGGGCACGCGATGATCCGAGTCGGATCGGAGAACAGTCCGAACAGCTCCGCGTGCTCGACGTCGAACCCCGTCTCCTCGCGAACCTCGCGGTGAAGCGCAGCGAGAAGCGAATCGCCGTCGCCGACGCCTCCTCCGATGAACGCCCACTCGTCGGTTGGGTTGTCGGCGCGATGCTCGACGAGGATGGCTCCGTCGCGCTCGATGAGAGCCGTCACGCCGATCCTGCGCGGAACATTCGGTGGCGGCGAATCCGGATCGCGATAGAAGCTCGTCATCGACGCGCAGTATCTCCCCGCTGACCGCTCGTCGCCGTGCCCCGAGCTCTAACCTCCCTCGAACTCAACCTCCCCTAGGGCACTCCCGTGTCCTGATACCACGCTAACGAAGAAGAAACAACGGATGGTGAACGCCTTGTGCCGACTCAGCCGAACGGCGACAGCTAACGTCAGCCGCAGCCGAAGCCGTACTCGCACTTCTTCTGGAAGAAGTGCGACTCGCTCGCCGTGAAGAAGTGATGCACTTCGTCCGGCTTGCGGACGAAGAACAGGTAGTCGACGCGGGCAGGTCTCGCGGCAGCGCGGATCGACGCGATGCCCGGATTCGAGATCGGCGTCGGCGGGAGGCCGAGGCGCAGTCTCGTGTTGTAGGGGCTGTCGGTCTCGAGATCGGACTCCTTCAAGGATTCGGTCCCGGGAACATTCCTCCCGTAACGGATCGTCGCGTCGATCCCGAGCGGCATCCCGTTTCGGAGCCGGTTGTAGATCACGGCCGACACGAGCCGGCGCTCCTCGGGCGCGACCGTCTCCTTCTCGATCATCGAGGCGATGATCAGCACGTCGTACGGGGTGAGCTTCTTCGATTTCGCATAGCCGAGATCGACACTCCGCCACTGCCGCCGGAAGAAGGCGAGCTGGTCCGAGACGAGCCGCTCCGACGTGGTGAGCTTCGTAAACTCGTACGTCGCCGGGAAAAGGAAGCCCTCGCTCGAGCGGGCTCGCGACCAGTCCTTTCGGAACTCCGCAGGAGGCGTCGCGCGCGCGCTGGCTCGGAGATACGCGGCGGAGGTCAGCCGCGGCTTGATCCTTCGCTTGCGGATGGCGATCTCGCGCACAGCGCCGACACGCTCGACCATGTCACGCCGCGTGAACCCCTCGGGGAAGATGATCCGCAGGCGCGCGAGCGGAGGCGCAGTCTGGACCGGCGGGGGTGGCGGTGGATCCTCGTGCCGGCATCCCGCCAAGACGATCAGCAAGATTCCGAGGGTGAGCGCCCGACCCAATCTCATCTCGCGCGCATCCTGGTGAGATAGCTCTCGAGGAGATGCGCGGCAGCGCGGGCGTCTTCCGCCGCCGCGCCGGGGGCGCCCGCCGCCAGGGTCGTCGTGAACCGCTCGTCGTAGCTCTCGACGGGAACCGCGAGAAGCGCGCGCAGCGCGTACACGAACTCCTCCGTCTCGAGCGCCTGACGCCCGCGCTCCCCGCGCAGCGTCAACGGGAGACCGACGACGACGCGCTCTGCCTCGTGCTCCGCGACGATCTCGCGCACGCGCGCCAGCCCGTCGGGTGTCGCGGCTCGCTCGACGACTTCGAGCGGCCTCGCGATCGTGCCCGTCACATCCGTGACGGCGACGCCGGTCCGCGCGGCGCCGTAGTCGAGCGCGAGGATCTTCACAGCGCGCTCAGGATCAGACGCTCGGCCTCTGCCAGGGCTCCTGGAAGCTTCTCCGGATCCTTGCCGCCCGCGCGCGCCATCGTCGGGCGCCCCCCGCCGCCGCCGCCAACGATGGCCGCCGCCTGGCGAACGACGTCCGAGGCGCTGATCCGCTCCGCGACCGACGTGTCGAAGTTCGCGACCAAATGCACCGTGCCGTTCTCGCTGGTGCCGAGCACGACGGCGGCGGGCGCATTGCCCTGCTTGAAGCGGTCCGAGAGATCGAGCAGGCCGTCGGAGTCGTAACCCTCGACCCGCTGCACGATCACGTGGACCCCCTTCTCGGTTTTGATCTCCGGCTCAGGAGCGGTCGCGATCGCGGGCGCCACAGGAGGCTTCACCCGCGCGGTCTTTCGCAGCTCGCTCAGCTCCGCCCTGAGCTCGTCCGCTTCGCGTGAGCGCTCACGCAGGTACGCCCACGCGGCGCCCGAGGTCACCGCCTCGATGCGGCGAGACCCGGACCCGATCGAGCCCTCCGAGAGAATCGCGAAGGCCCCGACCTCAGCGGTCGACCGCACGTGCGTCCCGCCGCAGAGCTCCGCCGAGTAGCCCGGGATCTCGACGACGCGCACGATGTCCCCGTACTTCTCGCCGAAGAGCATCATCGCCCCGAGCCGGCGGGCTTCCTCGATCGGCGTCTCGAAGACGTGCACCGGCAGTCCTTCGAAGATCTTCTCGTTCACGCGGCGCTCGACCTCGTCGCGCTCGTCCGCGCCGAGCGCTTGTCCGTGCGTGAAGTCGAAGCGGAGCTTGTCCGGCCGAACGGCCGACCCCGCCTGCTGAACGTGGTCGCCGAGCACCTCGCGCAGCGCCTGATGGAGCAGATGCGTGCCGGTGTGGTTCGCCATCGTCGGAAGGCGCGCGCTCCAGCTCGCCACCGCGCGAACGCGGTCGGCGGCGGCGAATCCGGCGCCACGTAGCAGCAAGACCTGGTCGGAGTCGAAACGGAGGGCATCGACGAGCTCCGCGCGCGTCTCCGCATCGGAGTCGAGCTCGATCCAGCCCTGGTCGGTCACCTGACCGCCCCCCGCCGGATAGAACGGCGACTCGCGCAGCTTCGCGAGGAAGAGGCCGTCCTCGAGCTCCTCGAGAGCGCCGATCTGGGTGAGAACGTCGACCTTCCGGTCGCCGACGAACTCGGACGCGAATCCCGCCTCCCGCGCAAACTCGGCTGCACGCTGGGTTTCAGCCCCACCCGCTGCGCGCGAGATCTCCCGGTGCCGCTCCATCTCCGCCGTGTAGCCGTCCACGTCCACCGCCTGCCCGCGCTCGCCCGCTAGCTCGACGGTGAGCTCGAGCGGAAACCCGTAGGTCGCCGCGAGCGTGAATGCCTCGGCGCCCGACACGGCCTGGTTGTCGGCAAGGTCGTCGAACAGGCGCATTCCGCGCTCGAGCGTCTCTCCGAACCGCTCCTCCTCGGCGCGGACGACGCGTTCGATCTCAGCCTGCTGCTCGCCGAGCTCAGGATACGCGCCGCTCATCTGCGCGACGACCACTGCGGGGAGCCGGTAGACGTCGCTCAGGCCGATGCGCCGCGCTCGCAGCACCGCTCTCCGGATGATCCGCCGCAAGACATACCCGCGACCCTCGTTCGAAGGCGTGACGCCGTCGCCGACCAGGAACGTCATCCCGCGTCCGTTGTCGGCGAGGATGCGATGCGCCTTCGTGGCTTCGGGCGAGTCGCCGTACGCGACGCCTGACTCGGCCGCGATCCAGTCCATGATGTGCTTGAACCCGTCAATCTCGTAGACGGACGGCACGCCCTGGAGGATGCGGGCTGCCCGCTCGAGCCCCATCCCGGTGTCGATGTTCTGCGAGGGGAGCGGCGCCAGCGTGCCGTCGGAGCGCTGCTCGAACTCCATGAAGACGAGGTTCCAGAACTCCAGGAACCGCTCGCAGCGGGTGCACCCGGGCGCGCAGTCGGCGTTCCCACAGCCCGCTTGCTCGCCCCAGTCCCAGTAGATCTCCGAGTCGGGGCCACACGGCCCTGGCCCTCCGACCGACCAGAAGTTCTCGGAGCTCGGAAGCGGAACGATCCGCTCGGCAGGCATCCCGACCTTCTTCCAGAGCTCGATCGCGACCTCGTCCGGTCCGAGCTTCAGCTGCGGGTCGCCCGCGTGCACGGTCACCCAGAGCCGGTCCCAGTCGAGCTGCATCCGCTCGCGCATGAACTCGGTTGCGAGCTCGATCGCGCCCTGCTTGTAGTACAGCCCGAACGAGAAGTTGCCGAGCATCTCGAAGAAGGTCAGGTGGTACGTGTCGAGCCCGACGTCGTCGATGTCCGGCGTCCGGAACACCTTCTGGCTCGTCGTCGTCAAGAGCGCAGGCGGATCCTCGCGGCCGAGGAAGTACGGCATCTGCGGCTGCATGCCGGCGCTCGTCAGGAGCGTCGAGTGGTCGTCCGCACGCGGTACCAAGGAGGCGGACGGCACCCGCAGGTGGCCCTTCTCCTCGAAGAAGCACTGGAAGGCCTCGCGCAGCTCAGGAGTCGTCCGCATCATGGGATTCTACGAGCCGTTCACTTCGCCGATGCCACGCCGCGACTGCGGCTGATGCGCCGGATACTCCTTGGTCGTGCAACCCCGAGCGTTGGCGCGTCATCGTCCGAGATCAGTAGAGGCTGGTCCCCACCAAGATGAGTTTCCCTCGTTTCCATGCTTATCGCTCCTGCTTGTCAGGCCAGACCAACCACAACACGGAACCCACAGCAGCCAGCCATCGTTGGGCGTCACCCCCGGTGCGAAGAGGAAGCCGACCTATGACAGCGGCGGGGCACCGTCGGTCGTGCTCCGGCCGGCACCGCGGAGCTCGTCGTCCAGCTCGCTCTCGCGTCGCGCCGCCGCTTCCTTCGCCACCGTGACCGCCTCCCCGACGTCGTGCCGCGCGCGGAAGGCGGAGAACCCGTGAGAGACCGCTGCCGCGAGCCCGGTGACCTTCTTCACGGGAGTCGTGAGCGCGGTCGAGACCGCCCGCACGGCGGTGTCCGCGCTATCCGCCATGGACACGGCGCTATCGGTCACCACGTCGAGCTTCACGATCTGGTCGTTGACGCGGTCGACGGTACCGCCGGCTTTGACGATCACCGGCAGGAGGTCCCGCTCGGTGCCCTGGATGAAGGACGAGAGCCGGCCAAAGGCGCCGCCGAGGCGTACCAGCATGTACGCGAGCCCGAGCCCGCTCAGGATGAAGAACGCGGCCAGCGCGTAGTCGAGGACATCGCCGGAGGTCGAGGCCAGAACACTCACCCGGCGGATCCTAGATGATTGATTCCGGATAGCCGCACGCGCGGCTGGTGGCTGCGACACGGCGCCTGGCACGACGATCGGCGACGACACGTATCCACCGATACCCGCCGTCACCGCTCCCCGCGCCATGCTTGGTCTCAGCCATCCCCGAGCACACGCCTATCCGGAATCAACCATCTAGATGACCGCGTCGCCTAGTCAACGTCAGTGATGACACCTGCGCCCACCACCGCATCGCGGTCGTAGAGCGCCGCGACCTGGCCTGTCGCGACTCCGTGCGCAGGTTCCTCTAGCTCGAGTCGAAAGCCGCAGGTCGCGGCCGCGACCTGCGAACGGACCGGAGCCGAGCGATAGCGCAGCTTCGCCTGGGCTTGCTCGACCGGGATGTAGAGGCGCCCAGTGGCCTCGACTCGGGTCACAGCCAGCGCCTCGCGGTCGCCGACGACAACCGCGTTCGTCGTGCGGTCGGTGCGCAGGACGTAGAGCGGTCTCCCGGCCGCGACGCGGAGACCGCGGCGCTGACCGGCGGTGAAGGCCCAGTAGCCGTCGTGCCGGCCCATGACCGTCCCTGCCTCGTCGACGATCTCGCCGTCGGCGCGAGGCAGACCCTGCCGTTCCAGAAATCGCCGGTAGTCGTCCCCGGCGAGAAAGCAGGCCTCCTGGCTCTCGGGACGCGCGGCGGCGGCAAGGCCGGCGCTGGCCGCCTCGGCTCGCGTCTCGTCCTTGGACTGCCCGCCCAAGGGGAAGCGCACCCGCTCGAGCAGCCTCGGGTCGAGCGTCGAGAGCATGTAGGACTGATCCTTCGCGCTGTCTGCGGCTCGAGCGACGAGCAGCCGTCCGCCCCGCTCCACGACGCGCGCGTAGTGCCCGGTCCAGAGTGTCTCTGCGCCCGCACGGCAAGCGAACGCGAGCAGGGCATCGAAGCGGAAAGCGCCGTTGCAGCGCGTGCACGGGTTCGGGGTGTCGCCGGCCGCGTAGCCGGCGACGAACGGGTCGACGACCGCCTCGCGGAACTCCTAGCGCAAGTCGAGCGTCACATGCGGGACGCCCAGCGCATGGCAGGCGGCGCGGGCGGCGCCGACCGCTTCCGAGGAGCAGCAGGCGCGCTCGGAGGATGGGCCGGCCGGGTCCTGCCAGAGACGCAGCGTGACGCCAACCGCGTTCGGTGCGGCGCGGAGCAGCGTGACTGCGCTATCCACCCCCCCGCTCATCGCGACGGCCACGCGCCCTGGCCGAGGGTGGGCGCAAAAGACTTGGCCCAGAGCTGCCGCGAGAGCTTCAACCGCGAGCGCCTCGCCGCCCACAGCCGCCGCCTCGAACAGCGTCAGACCGGCGAGCGAGCGGTCGAGACCATGCGCGTCGGCGGTCGCGATCCGCTCTCCGTCCACGAGCAGTCTCACGAGCGCCCACTCGTCGCCACGCGTCGCATCACCGATGACCTCCCTGACCATGGAGTCAGGCTAGATGATCGAAAAAGTGCTCCACCCTGCCGATGATGCCCCAGCCCCCGAGAACCTGGCATCGCCAGGTGGGTGCCGTGCGGGGCGTCGGCAACGCCTATCCCCGACGCCGGCTCCCTTCACGTGTGTGTTGGTTCACGTTTGGACCGAGGCCACGCAC
>JACCTK010000113.1 GCA_013812465.1 Actinomycetota bacterium | reverse complement strand
GCTCGGTTTTCGCTCGGCCAAGCGGCACCGGACTTCCCGGAGAGACCACTCGTGAGCCCAAGGCGCCGAGTCGTCCTCCTCGTTGGGCTCGCCGCCGTGGCCGCGGTCGCGGTCGTCGCCGCTGCGGTGCTCTCCTCGGATGGCGGCTCGGCGACGACGACGGCCGCCGCGACCGAGCCTCGCCCGGGGCGGCCGCCCCTCTCGTTCGCGCTCGGGTTTCGCGACGACCACGAAGCCCTTGCGCTCGCGCGCGGCGCCGCTCTGTACCAGCAGGGAAAACTCGCTGCCGCTCGAGGTCTCTTCGCGCTGTCGGACTCGCTCGAAGCGAGGGTCGGGCTGGCGTTCGCGGCGTGGCCCACGGGCACGCTCGATCGCGTCGAACAGCTCGCGAAGCTCTACCCGGAGAACGCCGCCGTCCACTTCCATCTCGGACTCGCGCGCCTCTGGGCGCGGAACGGGGATCCGGTGTCCGCCTGGCGAGCGGCGATCGAGGCCGAGCCCGACACGCCCTACGCGGTGCTCGCCGGCAATCTCCTCCACCCCAAGCTGCCGCGCGGCTTGCCCGCGTTCATCCCGTCGTTCGCCGCTCCGGCCGAGGTCGTACGGCTTGCGCCCGAGCGCCAGCTCGACGCGCTGAGAACGCGTGCCGAACGAGGCGGCACGGGCGAGCTCCTGCTCTATGGCGTCGGGTTACAGCGGGTCGGTCGTCCCGTTTCCGCGGCGCGTGCGTTCGAGCGGGCGGCGCGGAGCGCCCCGCGAAATGCCGAGGCACAGGTCTCAGCGGCTGTGGGGCAGTTCGAGAAGGACGCGCCCGAGCGCGCTTTCGGCCGCCTCGGCCCGCTCACTCGGAAGTTCCCGAGCCAGCCGACGGTCCGTTTCCATCTCGGCGTGCTGCTTCTCTGGACCGGGCGCGTGGATGCTGCGGCGCGGCAGTTCCGTCTGGCGACGCGGACGCAGCCAAGCTCGCCTCTCGCTCGTGAGGCGACTCGGTACCTCGAGACCATTCGCCGCGCACGCTCGTGACAGGAGCGGGTGACAGTCACCTTCGGTGACAGGCACCGTGTCAGTTGGGCGCTTTGACGCCGGCCGTCCCTGTGACTACGGTGTGACGCGCCGACGAGGAAATGGGGCGGTCTGGCAGGGAAAGCGGAAGGAACGGCGATTCGAGCACCGGTCGAGGACGTCCTCGCGACTGACGAAGCTCAGCGCCTGCTCGAGACCGGACTGCAGACCGGCCGCTTGGATGCGGACGAGATCGCCCTCGCGCTCGACGAGCTCGATCTCGAGCCGAGCCAGCTCGACGAGTTCTACGCCGCGCTCGATGAAGCTCAGATCACGGTCGTCCAGGTCGAGGAAGAAGTCGAGAGCGAGCCCGAGGCCAATGCCGAGATCACGACCGACGCGCTGCAGCTCTTCTTGAAGGACATCGGGCGCGTCCCGCTTCTGACCGCCGCGCAGGAGGTCGAGCTCGCGAAGCGCATCGAGCGGGGCGACCACGGAGCGAAGCAGGCGATGGTCGAGGCCAATCTCCGGCTCGTCGTCTCGATCGCCAAGCGATATCGAAACCAGGGTCTCCCGTTCCTCGACCTGATTCAAGAAGGGACGATCGGGCTCGTGCGAGCCGCCGAGAAGTTCGATCACCGCAAGGGGTTCAAGTTCTCGACGTACGCGACCTGGTGGATCCGCCAGGCTGTCGCTCGCGCGATCGCGGACAAGGGCCGCACGATTCGGATGCCCGTGCACGTCGTCGAGAAGCTCAACCGGATCCTCCGCGCCGAGCGAAAGCTGCGCGCGGAGCGCGGGCGCGAGCCGACGATGGAGGAGATCGCCCGCGACGTCGAGATGACGCTCGCCGAGGTCGAGCAGATCAGGCGGAGCGCGCAAACTCCGGTCTCGCTCGAGAAGCCGGTGGGCGACGACGACGAGTCCGAGTTCGGCCACTTCCTCGCCGACGACTCGACTCCGCTCCCGGAGGAGCTGGCGGAGACTGCTCTCCAACGGGAGGCTCTGCGAACGATTCTCGGTGCCCTCTCGGAGCGGGAGCGTCGCGTGCTCGAGCTCCGTTACGGGCTCGACGGCCAGCAGCCGCGCACGCTCGACGAGGTGGGCCGGGCGTTCAACGTGACGCGTGAGCGCATCCGCCAGATCGAGCACCAGGGCCTGAAGAAGCTCCGCGCTCTCGCCGACGCCCAGCGCGTCCGCGACGTGGCGTAGAGGCGAGGCTCGCCTCCCTCGCCTCCCTCCCCGGGGCGTATCGTTCATCCGTGCTCTACCGGCCGGAAGCGTTCGAGCCGCTGACCGAGGAGCCGTGGAGGGCTCACCGCGTCCGCGAAGCGGTCCGAGAGATCGTCGCGGACACCGACGATGCGCTCCGCGGCCCAAAGCTCATGTGGCGAGCTGACGATTGGGATCGCTGGCAGGCCACGAGCCCGATGAAGAACCTCTACGTCGGCGCCGCCGGCGTGCTCTGGGCGCTCGACGAGCTGCGTCGAAGCGGGCATGCGGAGACGCGCCTCGACCTCGCCGAGCTCGCCCTCGGCAATCTCGAGCTCTTCGGGCCAGACCCGATCAGATGAAGATCCAGCTTCCCGAGCCTCGGGAGTCATCGCTCCTCTGCGGCGAGACGGGTGTCCTGCTGGTCACCTGGCGGCTCGCTCCCGACCAGGAGATCGCCGACGATCTCCTGGCCCGCGTGCGCGCGAACGTGTCGAACGAGGCGGAGGAGGTGATGTGGGGCGCGCCCGGAACGCTGATCGCCGCGCATGCCATGCTCGAATGGACGGGAGACGAGCGCTGGCGCGGGGCCTGGCAGGAGAGCGCGGACGCGCTGTGGTCACGCCGCGAAGCAGATGGCATGTGGACGCAGCGTCTGTATCGCCAGGTGCTTCGAAGTCTCAATCCGCCGCACGGGCTCGTCGGAAACGTCCAGGCGCTCCTGCCGCTCCTCGACTCTGCACGTCGGCGTCAAATCGAGCTCGAGACCGCGGCGATCCTCGCGAGGACGGCCGTTATCGAAGACGGGCTCGCGAACTGGCCGCCACGCGACAGGCCGGATCTTCCTGGGCCGGACGGTCAGATCCGCGTCCAGTGGTGCGCGGGAGGCCCTGGCATCGTCATCAGCGCCTGCGACTACCTCGACGAAGATCTCCTGCTCGCGGGCGCCGAGCTCCCGTGGCACACGGGCCCGCCGGGACTCGAGAAGGGCCCATCGATCTGCCACGGCACCGCCGGGAACGGCTACGCGTTTCTCAAGGCGTTCGCGCGTACCGGCGACGAGCGCTGGCTCGACCGGGCGCGCCGCTTCGCCGTGCACGCGCTGGGTCAAGTGAGACGCCTGCGCGCGGAGCGCGGCCGCTACTCGCTCTGGACCGGAGATCTCGGCGTCGCCGTCTATGCGGCCGACTGTCTCGACGGTCGCAGCGCGTACCCGTTCTTCGACCTGCGTTAGCTGGGGGCGAAGAGCTCGATCTCGGCGTCGTGACCTGGCGCTTGGGCGAGGCGCGCATCGCACGTGACGATCGGCGCCTGCAGGAACTCTGCGAGGGCGACGTAGACCGCGTCGTAAACAGTCAAATTGTCCCGGAGCTCCCACGCGCGCTCGAGCAGGCCAAGGTGCGGGTAGCGCGTGATCAAGAGGTTGGCCGCATCCACTCGGGCGTCGGAGGCGCGGTCGCTGCTGAGCGTGCCGTATGCGACCAGTCGGCGCAACGCGTGTGTCACTTCGACATCGACCAGATGTGGCGCGTGGAGGTCGCCGTCACCCCGGAGCCGTTGGGTTATCAGCGGGTCAGGGTCATCGTTGGTGATGACATCGACAACTGCCGAAGCATCGACGACGATCACGGTCGCTCGGGATCGTCCCGCGCCTCCCGGATGACGCGAACAATCTCTTCCCGCGACGCCCCTCCGTGTCGGGACTGCGCTCGAGCGAAGACCTCTGCAATAGTCGGCAGGGCGGTGAGGCGGACGAGCTCGCTACGGAGGTACTCGGACATGGACATTCCAGCGGACGCCGCCCGCGCGCGAAGCACGGCATGCACGTCGTCGGGAACGTCTCGGATTTGTATTGCCTTTGGCACCGTCATGATGAGCATACAAGCAGTTTGCATGCATTGCACGCAAGATGCCTTCAATGGCCATGACCCGGAACGACACGGCGACGATGCCGAGCGGCGGTGAAAGCTGCGCCTGACTACACTCCGCGCCCGTGAGCGCGACCTACGAGGAGCTTCGAGACCAGCTCGCCGAGCTGATCGCCATTCCGTCGGTGAGCGCCGACCCGGCGCATGCCGGAGACGTCGAAGCTGCGGCCTTGTGGGTCGCGGACAAGATCCGCGCTGCCGGAGGCACGGCGGATGTCGTCCCCTGGAACGGCGGCCGGCCGCTGGTCATCGGCGAGGTCGCAGCCTCCGAACGCCCTGAGTCTTCGCCCACGGTTCTCTGTTACGCGCACTTCGACGTGCAGCCGCCCGACCCGCTCGACCTCTGGGAGTCGCCGCCGTTCGAGCTGACGGAGCGCGATGGCTGGCTCTTCGCACGAGGCGTTGCGGACGACAAGGCCCAGCTCCTCA
>JACCTK010000108.1 GCA_013812465.1 Actinomycetota bacterium | reverse complement strand
GGCTGAAGCCAGACCCCGGACTCAAATGCGCAGGGGTCTGGCTTCAGCCAGACCCCGGTCATCAGATTGCCAGGCGCCGTCACGGAGCACGGGGACGACCTCCCCGTCGCGCGTGATCCCGTCGACTGCAAGTGCAGGGCTTCCGATCATGAAGTCGATGTGGACGCGGCTCTTGTTGATCCGCTGCTTGTCCTCGGGATCCTCGACGGGGTGGTCGTAACCGTTCCCGAGCGCGATGTGCGAGGCCGCGTTCTCGTCGATCAGCGTGTCGAAGAACGTCGTCTCGAGCGGCCCGATGCGGCCCTGTCCGTCGACGAGAGCGATCTCGCCGAGCCGCGAGGCCCCGTCGTCGGAGGCGGCCGCCGTTCGCAGGGCTTCCGCGCCCTGGTCGGCGTCGATCCCGACCGCGTGTCCGCCCTTGAACTCGACGCGGATGCCGGAGACGACCGAGCCCGCCAGCTCGAGGGGCATCGTCGCGCTGGCGTAGCCGTCCACGCGCTCGGGATCCGGCGTCGTGAAGGTCTCCTCGGTGGGCAGGTTCGGGAGGTGCCGCAGACCGTCGACGGTCACGAAGTCTCCGGCCTGCCAAGCGGACGAGGGCAGAAGTCCGATGGTGAGGTCGGTGCCTGGCCCGTGCAGGCGGATGGCGTCGAAGCGTAGCTCCGTAAGGCGATCGGCGTCGGACTTCAACGTCGCGGTGCGCTCGATCCATGCTTGCCCCGGGTCCTCGGCATCGAGCCGACAGACGTGCGCGACCGCTTCCCAGAGCTCGCCGAGCGCCTCGTCGCGGTCGAGGTCGGGAAACACGAGCTCGGCCCAATCGCGCGTGGGGACGGGGACGATCGTCCAGTTCGTCGTCCGCCGGTTGACCACCTCGCCCGTTTCCGGCAGATAGGGGAGAAGATCCCGGCCGGCTCGTGCGGGATCGAGACCTTCAAGAGCGCGCGGGGCGTGCGGGCCCGAGAGCGTGATGCGTGCCGCGTGCTCGTCGGACAGGTGCAGGAGTCGCTGCGACATCCACGGCGGCGCGTAGTCCAGGGTGTCCTCCGCCGCATGGGCGATCCGCTCGCGCTTGACCCACTGGTCGAAGGTCACCACGTCGACGTACTTCGCGCCGCGCTCGTAGGCGGCGCGCGCGATCCTGCGCGCGACGTCCTCCTTGCCGACGAAGCTCGTCACGGCGACGAGCTGACCATCCTGGACGTTCGCGCCGAAGACGGCGAGCTCGGCCAGCTTGTCCATCCACACGTCGATCTGACTCACGGCGCGCACCACCCTATCGAGTTGGCGCAGAACAGAATCCGCGAGCGCGGCTTCCGTGCGCGCGAAATCCCTGAAGCCGGCGCTTCGCGCCGGGGCAGCGCTGTCAAGCGCCGTTCAGCGGGAGAATGCGCGGGTGCGGCTAAATGCGTTTCTCGCTCGTGCCGGTGTCGCGTCACGGCGGCGTGCCGATGAGCTGATCACGGCCGGGAGGGTCGTTGTGAACGGCGCGCTGGGTGAGCTCAACACGTTCATCGGGTCACGCGATGTCGTCGAGGTCGACGGGAAGCGCGTCGCGGCGCAGCCCCTCGCGTACGTTCTGCTCCACAAGCCGGCCGGCGTCGTCACGACCGCGAAGGACCCGCAGAGAAGGAAAACGGTCGTCGACCTCGTGCCGCATACGCCCCGCGTCGTCCCCGTGGGCCGCCTGGATGCCGACACCACCGGCGCGCTCCTGCTCACGAACGACGGGCCGCTCGCGCACCGGCTCGCCCATCCGAGATACGGCGTCGAGAAGGTCTACGAGGCCGAGGTCGAGGGCGTGCCGGGCGAGGGTGTCTTGCGCGCGCTCCGCACAGGAATCCTCCTCGACGACGGCGCGACCGCTCCTGCCGGCGCGCGCGTCGTCACGCGTGGCTCCCGCACCTCCGTCCTCGAGCTGACGCTGCACGAGGGACGCAAGCATCAGGTGAAGCGGATGTGCGACGCCGTGGGGCATCCCGTTCGGCGCCTTCACCGCAGCCGGTACGCCGACCTCGACCTGGAGGGAATCGAGCTGGGGGAATGGCGCGAGCTGACCGGTGACGAGGTGGCCGGGCTTCGGCGGGGTCAGACCCGTGGGGTCTGACCCCTGACGAACCCCATCCGCTCGTACATCGTCTCGAGCGTCGGCGCGGACGCCTCGTGCGCCTTCTCGGCGCCGGCGGCGAGCAGGGTCCGGAGATCGTCCTTGTCGGCCCGCAGCTCGCGATACCGCTCCTGGATCGGAGCGAACAGGGTCACGACCGCCTCGCCCACGTCATCCTTGAACGCTCCGTATCCCGAACCGTCGTAGCGGGCCTCGATCGCGGCGGGCGAGTCACCGGCGACGACCGACATGATCTCGATCAGGTTGGAGATGCCCGGCTTCGTCTCGGGATCGTGGCGCACTTCCCGCTCTGAATCGGTCACCGCGGTCTTGAACTTCTTGCGGATCAGGTCGGGCTCGTCGACGATCCGGACCACGCCCTGTGGATTCCCGGCCGAGGTCGACATCAGCCGCTCCGGCTCCTGCAGGTTCTTGATTCGCGCGCCTTCCTCGGGATAGACGCCCTTCGGCACCGTGAAGGTCTTGCCGTAGCGGCCGTTGAAGCGTTCGGCGATGTCGCGGGTCAGCTCGACGTGCTGCCGCTGGTCGTCGCCGACCGGAACGATGTCGGTCTGGTACAGGAGGATGTCGCCTGCCATCAGCACCGGATACGTGAAGAGCCCGGCTGAGACGAACTCCTGTTCCGCGGACTTGTCCTTGAACTGGGTCATGCGCCGAAGCTCGCCGAAGCTCGCCGCGGAGCTGAGCAGCCATGCGGCCTCCGCGTGCGCCTGAACGTGGCTCTGGCAGAAGACGATCGAGCGCTCCGGGTCGATGCCCGTGGCGAAGAGCATTGCGGCGCCGGCCAGCGTTGCCTCGCGCAGCCCATCCGGCTCGAACGCGGTCGTGATCGAGTGCAGATCGACGATGCAGAACACGGCGTCGCCCTGTTCCTGCGTCTGCGCGTACTGGCGGTAGCCGCCGCTGTAGTTCCCGAGCGTCTTGTCGCCCGATGCCCGGATGCCCGAGAAGATCCGCATCTCGCGATTATCCCAGCGAAGCGTGAGTCGCCGAGCGCGGACGTCGGATCAGTCGTTCGGGGGAGACTCGGGCGCGGCGTGCTCGGCCCGTGTGACCTCACGTTTTGTCAGGTCGAAGATCTCTGCGTAGATCTCGCGTAGACCCTCCCCGGAGAGCGGGCCGCGGTTCGCGCGCGCGAGGTAGCGAAGAACCCACTCCTCGCGGGCGGGATCGACGAAGTCGAGGCCGCGCGCCTCCTTGTGCGCCTTCAAGCGTGCGACGAGCTTGAGCCGGGTGTTGATCGCCTCGAGGATCGCGCGATCGTTGTCCGAGAGCTGCTCTCGGAAGTTGCGAATGACCGGGTCGGCGTTCGGATCGGGCATGCGCCGTAGGATGCCCGAAGCACGGCAGGGGGAGCGCAAGCGTGTCTCTACACTTGCAGTTATGGCGGTTGTCGGTGCTCCCGAGCTTCTGATCGTGATGGGCGCAAGCGCCACGTCGGCGCACGTGGGCCATGTCGTGGAGCGCCTCGAGGAGTCAGGTGTCCAAACGCGCGTCTCGCGAGGGCGGGATGCGAC